>CAZHBC010000009.1:0-1767 GCA_964530715.1 uncultured Sutterella sp.
GACACTTCGATGATGATGTCAGAGTCCGCGCGAATAAGCCTAAGCGTCTCTTCAAGGAGAGTCGTATCTGCCGTAAGTGCCCCGTCAATATCTCTAACGTGTAGATGAACCATTGCTGCTCCGTTCTTGTAACACTCAAGAACATCCGTAGCAATTGCTTCGGGAACAATCTTCCTACATGCTAAGGAGACTGGAGCTACATTGATGATAACTTTGTTCACAAAATTCATGGCAAGAATTAATTTATAAATTTGTCATATTTGCGAAGTATTAATGTTTTTATATGGTTTGTGAATTGCGTATTTTATCTAAGTAATTCAGGAAACTCTTTGTTCAGCCCTTATTAAAATGCTCTAACATTTTCGATTAATCAATTTGGTTTTACTGCAAAATTAGATAAAAAGACTTTTAATCGATTTATAGCAAAAAAAACATCTAGGAGACCTTATTCGGATTTTTTGGCCTTAAAAGAGTCCTCCTCTGGAGAGGAAAAATGAATCGTTTTTGGAAAAGAAACTACCTTCTGATTAGCTAGGTCGCCCTTCTCTCAGAGAAAAACTACCTACTAGCACCTAAGGCACTTCACAAATTTCATAAGTTCTTACAAAAGTGAAGCGGGAAAGAGCCCAAGGAGGCACTGTGGCAAGGTATAATGCGGCGCTAACTACCAAACGGGGTTAGCAAAGACCCTGTTTAGGCATTGAAATTCAACGAATTTTATTCTTACTTGAGGGTCTCTCACATGCGTCTACTTCAAAAAGCTCTCACCTTCGACGACGTCTTGCTCGTCCCAGCTCACTCCACTGTCTTGCCGCGTGAAGTTGAATTGAAATCTCAACTGACACGTACCCTGACACTAAACCTTCCGATGCTCTCCGCTGCAATGGATACGGTCACGGAAGCAAACCTTGCCATCGCAATGGCTCAAGAAGGCGGTATCGGCATCATCCACAAAAACATGACAGCCGATGCACAGGCTCACGAAGTGATGCGTGTTAAGCGCCATGAAGCGGGTATTGTTGGAGATCCCATTACGGTTGCTCCTGACATGCTCATCGGCGACGTAATCGCCATGTGCGCCGAACACAAAATCAGTGGCGTTCCTGTCGTTGATGGTCAGAAGGTTCTCGGCATTGTTACAAACCGCGACCTGCGTTTTGAGACCCGTATGCAGGCCAAGGTAAGCGAAATCATGACTCCGAAGGATCGACTCGTTACAGTCGAAGAAGGCAGTTCCCTTGAAGAAGCCAAACGCCTCATGCATGAGAACCGCTTAGAGCGTGTTCTCGTTGTTGATAAGGATTTCAACTTAAAGGGGCTTATCACTGTTAAGGATATCGTTAAGGCTACAGAGCACCCGAATGCCGCTAAGGATAAAGACGGAAAACTCTTAGCTGGTGCTTCGATTGGCGTTGGTGCTGGCACAGAAGAGCGTCTTGAGAAGCTCGTGGATGCAGGTGTTGACGTTATCGTTGTTGACACGGCACACGGCCACTCCGAGGGCGTTCTCGAAAGAATCCGTTGGATTAAGAAGCACTATCCGGATTTGCAGGTCGTTGGCGGAAACATCGCAACTGCCGCCGCTGCAAGAGCACTAGCCGACTGTGGCGTTGATGCCGTTAAGGTGGGTATTGGACCGGGATCGATTTGCACAACTCGCATTGTTGCTGGTGTCGGTGTCCCACAGATTACAGCCATCAGTAACGTTGCCGAAGCCCTTAAGGGCACAGGCATCCCCCTCATTGCAGACGGTGGTATCCGCTTCTC
>CAZHBC010000009.1:1867-19482 GCA_964530715.1 uncultured Sutterella sp.
AAGCCCTTAAGGGCACAGGCATCCCCCTCATTGCAGACGGTGGTATCCGCTTCTCAGGCGATATCGCCAAGGCGATTGCCGCGGGTGCTAACACGGTGATGATGGGTGGCATGCTCGCTGGCACGGAAGAAGCGCCTGGTGAAATCATTCTCTACCAGGGTCGCTCCTACAAGTCTTACCGCGGTATGGGCTCCTTGGGTGCCATGTTTAAGGGGTCTGCAGACCGCTACTTCCAAGATAACAACTCTGGCAATATCAACAAACTCGTACCCGAGGGCATTGAAGGCATCGTTGCCTACAAGGGCTCTGTCACAACGATTCTCTATCAGATGGCCGGCGGCCTTCGTAGCTCCATGGGCTACTGCGGTTGCAGAACAATTGATGAGATGCGTGAAAAGGCAGAGTTCGTGGAAATCACCGCAGCTGGCTGGCGTGAAAGCCATGTTCACGATGTGAAGATTACGAAGGAAGCTCCCAACTATCGTCAGGAGCAGTAATCCTTCTACTTAGTCGCATCTTGTGATGAGGAATCGGCGTAGCTCGTTTGAAGTTACGCCGATTTCTTTTACGCGGCTTCTCTAGGAAACTTCAATTCCTTTACCAATCACGTAGAAGTGGCCACCCGCAACGTAGTGAAGTGTTCTCAATTCTTCTGGAGCGGTTTCAAATAGGTAGTGTCCATCCTTAAAGACGCGAGAATCAGCCCAAGCGGCAACGCACTCGCCAATGAACATATCGTAAGTTTTTTCGTTATGAGCCTCGGGGATAATGCGGCAAATCATCCACGCAGCGCACCCTTCTAAGAGAGGAATATCAAATCCTTCTTCGTAAAAGAATCGGGCAGAACTATTTTCAAGTTTCTTCGGATCATCATTCTTACTGACGCTTCCAAGTTCGATAACTGTCTTCGCAATTCCTACTGTCGGAAGTTGCAAGGCAAAGTAGCCACTCTTTTCCATAAGAGGACGGGTGTAGTGGGATTTGTCAATAACAACAGAAATCTTGCTTGGAGCTAAATCCACATTACAGGCCCAGGCGGCTGCCATTGCATCGGCTTTTCCATCGTACTTCGCAGTGACGACCGTCGTTGCACCAATATTGAGTAAGCGGTAGACCTTTTCTGCCGCAACGGGAAGAATGTATTTATTTTCCATGATATTTCACCTTGACAAAATTCTGATGAGAGCCTTTGCTAAGACCGAATACGGAGGATCGAAAAGGCCAAACGTTGAAAATCTTGACTGTTTAAAAACGGGCACTCGATGACTAAAAGCTTCAAACCCCGCGTGGCCGTGATAGACGCCCATTCCACTTTCTCCTACGCCACCGAAGGGAAGTTGGTTTTGCGCAAAATGTAAAAGCGTATCGTTAATGGTAACGCCCCCAGCGGGAACCGTACTTGCAATGCGCTCTGCTCGCTTCGAGTCTCTATCAAAAATGTACAAAGCAAGGGGCTTTTTCTTCAATTCCCGCAATGACTGAATTTCCGCCTCAATGTCCTTATAGGTTTTAATAATTAAGAGAGGGCCAAAGATTTCTTCTTTAGAGATTCTCGCTTCCTCTGGCGGATTGATTAGCGCTCTTAGTCCTAAGCGTTGCGGATCCTCTGAGTCACCAGGAAGGATTGTTTCTACACGAGCTCCACGGTCTTTCGCATCTTTAAGGAGCTCTGCAATGCGCTCTCCCGCACGGGTATCGATAAGAGCCGTTTGATCTCCTGGCTTTGGAGAAAGTTTCCGAGCATTCTCTTTAAGGGCTTCTAGGAAGGAATCGAGCTCCTCGTGATAAACACGCACAACATCGGGGGCGATACAGGTCTGTCCTGCGTTTAAAAGTTTTCCAACAAGAAGTCGCCTTGTCGCCTTACGCAAATCTACCCAAGGGGAAATGAGCACTTCACTTTTTCCACCAAGTTCAAGAATTACAGGCGTTAGATTTCCCGCTGCCTCTTGCATCACCTCGCAACCTACAGCGGAGCTTCCCGTATAAAGCAATAAATCAAAGGGGAGTTTTGAAAAGTTCCGCGCTAGCGAGACGTCGCCAGCGATCGCATGAACTTCTGCTTCGTCAAATGCCTCGTTAATAATCCTTTCAAGAGCAGCTGATGTCGCAGGGCTTCTCTCGGGGAGTTTAATCATGACGCGATTCCCAGCAGCAATGGCATCAATAGCAGGAACAAGCGTCAATGCGATGGGGTAATTCCAAGCCCCGATAATGCCAACAACACCGCGAGGCCGAAGCTCTGTGTAGCTTTTTGCAGGAAAGAACTTCATGGGCGTTGATACCGCTTCGCGCTTTGACCAGCCTTTACCCTTTTTAAGCATAAGAGAGATTTCTGAGACAACCGACATCACTTCGCAAAGAAGTGTCTCTTCAGGGCGTCTTCCGGGAATATCCTCAGAAACCGCTTGGGCAAGTTCTAAGCGACTTTTTCGAATAACCCGCTTTAAGGTTTGAAGCCTCTTTTTCCTATCGCTCCAATCCTCCCCTGCCGCCTGATTGAAAGAGCTCCGCTGTTTTTGAAACAACGCCTCGAGCGGAGTCAATACAATTTTTTCCTTTTCCTGCACGGTTTGCCTCTCCTTAAAGGGTACAATGAGAAACTCTTTTTTTTGGGCTTTTTAAAAGTCGTTTCCCTTATTAGCCTAGAGCATACGCCAATGTTTGACAATCCTATCGCCGTTACATTCTGCGGATATCTTTTTTTGATGATTACCTTAGGGTTCTGTGCCTACTT
Organism: uncultured Sutterella sp.; assembly: GCA_964530715.1. Classification (GTDB taxonomy): domain Bacteria; phylum Pseudomonadota; class Gammaproteobacteria; order Burkholderiales; family Burkholderiaceae_F; genus Duodenibacillus. The sequence continues at coordinate 4,605 of CAZHBC010000009.1, forward strand.
TTACACGCGTAACTTTAACGACTATATCTTAGGCGGTAGACGCGTCGGCGGTATTGTTACAGCGCTTTCCGTGGGTGCAAGCGATATGAGCGGTTGGCTCTTGATGGGTGTCCCAGGAGCTGCCTACGCGGCGGGCCTTTGCGAAAGCTGGATTGCCATTGGCTTAACACTAGGGACCTACTTCAATTGGCGTCTTGTCTCAGCTCGCCTGAGGCTTTACACAGAGTTAGAGCACAACTCTCTTACGCTCCCGGACTTTTTTACACATCGCTTTAACGATAAAACACGCTCGCTACGCGTGATGTCTGCGTTTGTCATCCTGATTTTCTTTACGATTTACTGCTCAAGTGGCATCGTCGCTGGTGCGCGTCTCTTTGAGAGTACCTTCGATATGCCCTACTCGACAGCAATTTGGCTTGGCGCTGCGGCAACGATTACCTATGTCTTCATTGGTGGCTTCTTAGCCGTCAGTTGGACCGATGCTATTCAAGCCTCTCTTATGTGTGTCGCTCTTGTCGTAACACCGATTGTCGTCATGAGTGACTTAGGCGGGTTCTCCGCTACCGTTGATCGCGTCATTGAGATTGATCCCAATATGATTAACCTCATGAAGGGTCAGACCTTCGTTGGCATCATAAGTCTCCTCGCTTGGGGTTTAGGCTACTTCGGACAGCCGCATATTCTCGTTCGCTTCATGGCAGCAGAATCAATCCGCGTGCTCCCGAATGCCCGCCGCATTTCGATTATGTGGATGATTTTCTGCTTATCGGGTGCAGTTTCTGTTGGCTTCTTTGGTGCCGCTTACTTCGCAGAGCACGCAGATAAAGTCGCACAGGTCGCTGAGAATAACGAACGTATCTTCATTATCCTTGCGCAACTGCTGTTTAACCCCTGGATTGCTGGCATCTTGATGTCTGCGATTCTTGCCGCGGTGATGTCTACCCTTTCTTGCCAACTCCTTGTTTGTTCTTCAACGCTTACGGAAGACTTCTATCGCGCCTTTATCCGTCCGAAGGCCTCAGAATTCGAGCTAATGTGCTTTGGCCGTGGCATGGTGCTTGTAATCGCCTTGGTCGCTATTCTCCTTGCCTTAGACCCAGAGAGCCTCGTCTTTGGCCTTGTGAGTTACGCTTGGGCGGGATTCGGAGCTGCCTTTGGCCCCGTGATTCTCATCGGTCTTTGGTGGAAACGTATGAATAAGAGTGGCGCCTTAGCTGGCATGGTAGTGGGGGCCGCTACGGTACTCATCTGGCACCACTTCGCTTGGTTGGGCCTTTATGAAATTCTCCCTGGATTCCTTTTTGCAAGCATCGCAATTTTTGTCGTAAGCCTTGCGACTGAGGAACCTACTGAGGAGATGAAAAAGAACTTTGATACGGTTGCCAATGCCGTAAACGACATCTAAAGGGCTTTCAATCCCATTGATGCACATAATTTAGGGGGCTCACATCGGGCCCCCTTTCTTTAACTAGAACACTCGGTTTCTAGTGATTGCGCTTCGGAAGAACAGGTTCCGTCACACCCTTCACGCCCACAAGCGTGAGTGTTGTGAGAAGGGTAAGTTGCGGCCCCTCGTAGGCTTTTTCTGCATTCCAGAATTCTTTAACGGAGTGGTTAAAGTCTTCCGTGCCACCTGCACCAAGCGTCGTTGCCGGGATGCCACGAGAAAGCGGAACGTTCTGATCTGTGGCACCGTGGTTGTACTTGCGAAGCTCAATACCAAGGGCTTTCATTGCGCCGTAGGAAGCCTGAATCACAGGGCTATCATCTGGGCTCGTCCCCGCGGGGCGATCGCCAATCTGATCGATACGAGCGGAGATCCGTCCGGCTTCTTCTAAGTGCCAGTATTCGTTTTCTTCCTTCACGGCTTCGTCTACAAGCGGCAAGATGCTTGCAACGAAACTCTCAAGGGAATGCTGCTCGAGGCTACGGATATCGAGTTCGATTTCCGCTTGAGCGGCAATCGCGTTAACGCTCGTACCGCCACGAATGACGCCAACGTTAAACGTGCAACGTGGCTCCTTCGGAACGACGATGTTATCGATCTTATAGACCAAGCGGCAGATACCGTGAATGGCAGAGCCTGCAATACCAAACTTATGGAGGCTATGTCCACCAGGTCCCTCGAATGTAATGCGATAGCGTTTGCAACCAACACCACCACGCAAGAGACGATTAACCGAGGCTGAGTCAATCGCAATCATGCCATCGTAGTCGTTTGGGGCATTCCAAATCGCCTTACTTCCACGGAGATCCCCGTTACCTTCTTCCCCGAGGGTTCCCACGAAAACAATGTCACCCACGGTTTCAATCTTCTGCGTTGTAATAGCACGCACAACCTGCAAAAGGGATGCTAAGCCTGCGGCATCGTCTGAGATTCCTGGCGCATAGTAAACAGATCCTTCCTTACGAACCTTAATCGGGGTTCCTTCTGGGAAAACTGTGTCTAAGTGAGCACCAACGACAAGGACGGGACCCTCACCTGTACCCTTGTAACGGCCGATAACGTTTCCGAGAGCGTCCTGTTTGACGTCCTTGATTCCCGCAGCCTCGAGCATCTTCGCAAATACCGCTGCTCTCTTTTCTTCTTTAAAAGGTGGAGCGGGTGTTTCAACAAGTTCAATCTGCTCGGCGATGCGCTTTTCATGTTCAGCCTCAGCCTGCTTGATTGCAGCGGCGACTGTAGGATTTGCTAAAAGTGTCTTAACAACACTCTCGCATTCAGGGGTGCATATCGGGAAGTTTGTATCTGCCATTATTTTGTCTCCTTAGACGAGGAAATCGTTTAATTAGAACCGCGTTAGCACGAAAAAATCGTGCGTTTTGGTTTCGATTCAATGCTACCCGAAATTTGACCTCTCGTGCAATGTGAGAAACACTAAGAGAAAAGAATTTATTCCCACAAAGAATAGAAGAAAAAGGGCTCAGAACCCTGAACCCTCCTAAGAAATCTATTTCCCCTTAGTTCGCCGCTTTGCTACGGCTTTCCGTTTTGGTGCCTTTAAGGTGGCTTTTACTTTGGAAGCCACAGGCTTTTTAGCCTTTAAAGCGGAGGCCTTCTTTTCCTGAGCCGTAAGGGCCTTCTTCTCTTCTTTCTTTACCGTTATGGATGTTTTCTTTCCTGCTTTTTCGCTTAGAAGCTTCTTCTTAGCCTGCGCAGGCGTTACCCTCTTTTCTTCTTTCGTGGGGCTAGAGACTTTCTTTTCGCCCTTTACTTCAGAGGTTTTCTTAAGGGCTGATTTTTCTTTCGCCCCGCTCTTTTTAGTAGGCTTTGTAACAACCTCGCTCTCTTCCTTTTCGCCACGCAATTCACGCAGTTCTTCGGCTTGTTTTTTCACAAGCTCTTGGAGTTTTTCAATATCTTTTGCCGTATAGGTGATGCCCTTTACGGTCTTCTCTTTACTGACGATGTGGTTCGGCAACCCCACAGCAACACTGGCTCCCACGGACTTTAGAACTAAAGCACTCGGTCCAATCTGAGCGTTTTCTCCCACGGTGATGCCACCAAGAATCTGTGCACCGGCCCCAACAACAACGTTATTTTTAATTGTGAGCTTGCCAGTTTCTCTACCAATGTCCGTTCCGCCAATCGTTGCCCCTTGGTAAATCGTGCAATCGTCTCCGATTTCCACCGATTTTCCAATCACAACCCCCATACCGTGATCAATGAAAACGCGCCTACCAATCTTTGCCGCAGGATGGATTTCCACGCCCGTAAAAAAGCGTCCTAAGGAACTCACAACGCGAGCAACCGTGGGCCATCCTTGGATATAGCACCAGTGTGCGGCGCGGTGAAACTGCAGAGCGTGAAACCCTGGGTAACAGAGAGCAACCTCCAAGCGGCTTTCCGCAGAAGAGTCCTTCTCGTATATGGTCTGCAGATCTTCCTTCATTAAATCAAACATGACTTTGCCTCTTTACGCGCGATGAGCATTTCCTTTTAAGGAAACTTTCTCAGATAAACCTTTCTACAGCATTCTATTGACTTGCAGCGTTTCATAAAGGGAAACACCCGCTTTTTTTCAATCACCCAATCCTATTTAGATTGCGACTTCTTTCTTCCAATCCGTTCATTTTTAGGACAAATGATTGCAGCACAGATTCCCCGCAACATATCCACATCACTCTGTGTCAGGTTGGCGCGTGTAAACAAACGCCTACTGATATGCATAAGATTCTTAGGCTCCTTGGGATCCAAAGCACCACAGGCAATCATCGCCTCTTCCCAGTGTGAAAAGAATCCTTCTACCGCAGAGACAGGTGCCGTTGGGTCGTGGGCGAAGCGATCTTGCCAACCGTAGAGTTTTCCAGCGTTTCCCTCTGCAGCTAGGAGGGCAAGTTGCATTTCATAGGCCGTAATCTGCACCGCCTGCGCAAGATTAAGGCTCGGACTTTCTGGGTTTGCCGCAATCGCTGCACAAATCCTACAGAGAGAAATTTCCTCATTCGTCAGTCCTGACCTCTCACAGCCAAAAACAAAGGCGATGTGATAGTTCTTTCCTGCGGCATCGACGCCATGCTCTAAATCCTTAGCAACCGTCGCAACACTTGTACGCAAATCTTCCAAAGGGGGACCGAATTCTCGGTTATACCCTGAGAGTGCAACCGCATAAGTCACATCTGAAAGCGCTTCAGCCAAAGTCTTATAGGACTTAGCCGCAGCGAGCACATCAACAGAACTTGTCGCAAGGGCCACAGCCTGAGGATCTTCGCGAAAGTTTTCCACCTTCGGAGAAACAACACGCAAGTCCGTAAATCCCATCGTTTTTATCGCCCGAGCCGCAGATCCGATATTCCCAGGATGACTTGGTTCAGCCAGAATAAATGAAACGCGCTTTGCGCAATTCGGTACTTCTTTCAAAGTAATTTCCTCTAAAATGACGCGACCTATATTTTAAATACGCTAGAGATTGCCGTCGCCCTTAAAGCCTTCGGCATCTCTAAGAGAAAAACTTATTCATAAATCTTCGAATTACTTCGAAAATTTTGGAACTTTTGACTATGGCTTCCGCTCAACTTGAAATTGCGACACGCGCTGCTCTTGCCGCAGGAAAAATTATCAATCGTGAATCGTTGCGGCTCGATCGAATCGAAATTCGAGAAAAAGCCCAGTTTGATTACGTAAGCGACGTTGACATCGCCTGTGAAAACGTCATCTGCGATATGTTGCATCAGTATTTTCCTGAGGACACGATTCGTACCGAAGAAGCAGGAGAAAAATTCAAAGGCTCTGAAGAAAACCTTTGGATTGTCGACCCCTTGGATGGAACGACAAACTTTCTGCATGGTTTCCCACAGTACGCCGTTTCGATTGCCCACATGCAGCGCGGCCGCCTCGTTGTCGGTGTTGTCTACGACCCCGTGCGCAATGAACTCTTTTCCGCAGAACGCGGAAACGGCACTTTCTTAAATAGTAAGCGCGTCCGCGTTTCGGGTTGCAAGGACATTGCTAATGCCTTAATCGGCACAGGCTTTCCCTTCCGCCGTAACGACAATTACACGGATTTCTTACCGAAATTCGAACGTGTAGCGCGAGCCGCCGCAGGGTTGCGTCGTGCGGGCTCCTGTGCCTTGGATCTCGCCTATGTAGCCTGTGGAAGACTCGATGGCTACTGGGAAGCGAATGTCAACAGTTGGGATATGGCAGCAGGCGTCCTTCTTGTCTTAGAAGCGGGTGGCCTTGTCACTGACCTCTACGGCAATGAAGAATACCTTACGCGGAAAAATATCTGCTCGGGGTCCCCAAAGATTTTCTCCTCCCTACTGCTTAAAGTTCGCGAAGAAGAAAAACCGAAAGAAGCCTAAAACACTTAAGAATGACAGAATCCGAGAGTCAAAACCCCGCTGAAACAAGGGATCCCTACGCAGGGCATACGCCGCTTATGCGGCAGTACTTTGCCTTGCGAGATGCGCATCCAGGGACTCTCCTCTTATTTCGGCTTGGCGACTTCTATGAAACGTTTTTTGAAGATGCCGTCAAGGTTTCTCGTCTCTTAGGACTCACACTCACTCGGCGCGGCAAATTCGAGGGGAAACCCATTCCAATGGCAGGAATCCCTGCCGCAACATTGGAGCAATATCTCGCACGTTTAGTCAAGTGCGGAGAGTCTGTCGCAGTCTCGGAGCAGACTGAGGCTGGAGAAGGCGAAAAAAATGCCATGATGGAGCGTAAGATCGTTCGCATCGTCACCCCTGGCACTCTCACAGATAACGCTCTCTTAAGTGAAAAATCCGATTCTGTTCTCTTAGCCGTGGCGATGCCAAAGCTTAAGGCAACAGAGGTTTCTCTCGTATGGCTTACGCTTACCAATGGAAGGTTTCGGGCAACAAAAACCCATGAGAAAGACCTCGCTGAGACGATTTCTCGCATCGCGCCATCTGAAGTTCTCGTCGATGAAAAAGGAAAAGACGTCCTCTCCGCTCTTGGCGTTAACGCAAAAGTAACGGTACTCCCCACGTGGCACTTTGATAGTGAAAAGGGAGAATCTGGATTAAAGGAGCGCTTTTCCCTAGGAAGTCTTGCCGCTTGGGGCTTAGAGCATGAGGCGGGGATTCTTTCTGCGGCTAATGCTCTTTTAGACTATGTCGCACAAACACAGTGTGCGGCAGAACCCCATATTGAGCCCCTTACAGTTGAAGCAGAAAGTGAATTCATAGGACTCGATGCCGCTACAAGGCGCAATCTCGAAATCGATGAAGCCTTGCATGAAACCGATGGGGTAACGCTTTTTCGCGTCTTAGATACCTGTAATACAGGGATGGGAAGCCGCGCACTACGCCGTTGGATTACGGAACCTCTGCAGGACGCATCCGTCGCACGGGGCCGCCATGAAGCAATTCGTGTGCTACTTGCAAATCAGCCCGAGGCAAATAGTCTCTCTGAAGTACTTCGAGAAATTCCTGATATTGAACGCATCGCAGGTCGCATTGCACTCAAAAGTGTTCGCCCCAAAGAGATGGCTTCTCTAAGGGACGCACTGCCACAGGTTGCTGCAATTGCGACTACGCTTGGGAAGGTCTCCCCTGAGGCAGCCCTCTTATCTGCGCTTCTTCCTACGCTCAATATTGATCCTTCTCTAGAGAAGCTTCTTCGAGAAACCCTCCTAGAAGAACCCGCAACCCTTTTGCGCGAAGGCGACGTAATCCGCAGTGAAGCGGATGCGGAACTTACAGAAGAAAGAGCTCTCCGAGACAACGCTGGAGATTTCCTCACAAAACTTGAAGCAAGGGAAAAAGAACGCACGGGTATCACCACGCTTCGTGTTGAATATAACCGCGTCTCGGGCTACTACATCGAAGTCTCTCGTGGGCAAGCTGCAAATGTCCCCGCTGACTACAGAAGGCGGCAGACACTTAAAAACACAGAGCGTTTTATTACGCCTGAACTCAAAGCCTTCGAAGATAAAGCACTTAGTGCAAAAGAGAGAGCTCGAGCGATTGAAAAGCGACTTTGGGATGCACTTGTAGAGAAAGCGAATGCTTATGTTGAACCGCTCCTCGGGGCAGCAAAAGCCCTCGCTACAATCGACGCCTTAGCCGCTCTCGCACGCCACGCACGCGTTTGCGATTGGGTCTGCCCGGAGCTCAATGACGGTAACGGTATTGAAATCCGCCTCGGGCGCCACCCCGTTGTGGAGAAAACGCTTGAAGACTTTGTTCCGAACGACTGCTCCTTGGGTCCCGGAAGGCGGCTCCTCGTTATCACAGGGCCCAACATGGGTGGTAAATCGACCTACATGCGCTCGGTTGCCCTAATCGTCCTCTTAGCTTACGCAGGATCTTTTGTCCCGGCGAAATCTGCGCGCATTGGAAAAATTGACAAGATCCTAACCCGCATTGGTGCCTCAGACGACCTAGCCCGTGGGCGCTCGACCTTTATGGTAGAGATGACAGAAGCCGCAGCTATTTTGCATCAAGCAACAGAACACTCTCTTGTCCTTATGGATGAAATCGGGCGAGGCACATCCACTTTCGATGGTTTAAGCCTAGCGGCTGCAATCGCAACAGACCTCGCGCAACGCGCAAAGAGTCTTACGCTTTTTGCGACACACTACTTTGAATTAACGCAACTCGTACACACCTTAAACGAGGCTGTAAATATTCACGTTCGTGCAGAACAAGTAAGGGGCAGTGTCGTCTTCCTTCACGACATTAAGGAAGGGCCTGCAAGCCGCTCTTATGGCATTGCGGTTGCCAAGCTCGCTGGAATCCGTCCAGCACTCATTCGTAGAGCGGAAAACTATCTTAAGAAACTTGAAGACCGCGCCGTTGAAACCCAAGGGCAACCCGATCTTTTTGCGGGACTTCCTCCCGCTGCAACAGAAGAGGTAGCGGTAGAAAAAGAAGGCGCCTCTGAGAAAGTTCTTTCTTTCTTAAAGGAAGTTTCTGAAATTGATGTCGATAAACTCACGCCTCGCGATGCGCTAAATCTCATCTACGAAATGCGCGACGCTGCAAAGAAGGTTCTCCCTGAGGACACTACAACGGAAAAAGCCCCCGAAGAAAAGCCTCTTTAGAGAACTTGTCTTTTGTCGTTTGCTTCAATATGCGGCCAAGCAGCCGTGAGATAAACCATCATCGAATAAAGCGTAAGTGCGCAGGCAATGTAGATAAGCACTGTTCCAATGAGAGCAATATCAATCCCTAAGAAGGGATCAAAGTAGAGAAGGAATCCAATTGCCGTCATCTGGGCAATCGTTTTGATTTTCCCGTAGGCGTTGACCTTCACAAAGTTATCCGCGCGAATCTTTGCCATCCACTCGCGAAGGGCCGTTACGGCAATTTCTCGGCCGATGATAATGAGGGCCACCAGCATATCAACGCGTTCATAATGCATGAGAACTATGATTGCTGAACAGACAATTAATTTATCCGCCACAGCATCAAGGAAGGCGCCTTTAGCAGTCATCATGTTCCAACGACGTGCGAGGAATCCGTCCAAAGCATCCGTAATTGCCGCCACAGAAAACATGGCGCACGCCAAGAGGTTCTTCATGTGCGGGGACAGAAAGGAATCTGGCAAATAGAAAATCCCCACAATAAGGGGAATAAACGCAATACGCGCCCAAGTCAATGCCATTGGGACATTGAAAGGTTTACGAGCTGGCAAAGCCATCATTAACTCCGTGAAGCTGCGAATAAATTCGCACCGCAAGTTTACGTGATATACCTTCGATTTTGGCAATATCGTCAACGGAAGCGTTCGTAAGTCCCCGAATTCCCCCAAACTGACTTAAAAGCTTTTGCCGCCTCTTTGCGCCGATGCCTTCAATATCCTCAATGCGACTTGATAGCCGGTTTTTACTTCTCTTAGCCCGCATCCCCGTGATAGCAAAGCGGTGTGCCTCATCACGAATCATTGCGATGAGCATGAGGGCGGGGCTTTCCGCGCCGAGCGTCAGAGGGGCTCTACCATCAGCAAAGATAAGTGTCTCAAGCCCTGTCTTACGGCCCTCTCCTTTAGCGACGCCAACAATCACACTTAGTGGGAGCCCCAATTCTGAAAATACATCTTGCGCCATATGCACCTGTCCCTTCCCGCCATCAACAAGGACAAGGGTAGGAAGAAGCGCTTCACCTCGTGCAACAGGACTATAGCGACGGGTTAGAACCTGTCGCATTGCCGCATAGTCGTCTCCTGCCGTGACGTCTTCAATGTTAAAGCGACGGTAGCTCTTGGAATCCATCGCAGTACCAGAAAAAACAACGCAGGACGCTTGTGTTGCCTCTCCTGCAGTGTGCGAAATATCAAAGCACTCAATGCGAATTTCTTTTTTCTCTTCCTCGGATAGGTTAAGTTCTAAGACGCGCACTAAATCCTCAACGCGCCTTGCTTCGCCCCCTAATTCCTGCAAGCGGGTCTCAAGAGCAATCTTTGCTCCCATCTCTGCCATCTCTAGCCACTTACGGCGTATCTGTTGAGGCTCTCGGACTAGTGTTGTTTTCTCGGCCTGTTCCTTACCTAAAGCACGGACAAGGCTCTCGGCATCTCGAGCCGCTGAAGTGACGAGAACCGCGGGAAGCGCCTGCTCTGCGTAGTGTTGACTTGCGAATGCTTCAAAAACATCCGCAACCTCAAGTTCCTCAGCCTCGCCTACTTTCGGGAAGAATGCGTGATCTCCTAAGTGGCGTCCCGCGCGAACCATCGCTAGATTCACCGCAACGACGCCTCCTGCGATAGCCACAGCGATGATGTCGGTGTCTTTCACGGGACCCGTTGGCTCAACAACCTGGTCACGGACCGCATCCGAAAGGGCTGCGATTCTGTCCCGAAGAGTCGCCGCTTTCTCGTAGTCAAAGCGATCACTTGCGGCAAACATTTCTTTTTTGAGTGTTTCAATGAGCGTTGCAGATTCCCCTCGAAGAAAGCTCTCTGCATCTTTCACATCTCCACCATAGGATGCCGCATCAATTTTTTTCACACAAGGCGCAGAACACCGTCCCATCTGTCCCATAAGGCAGGCGCGCGAACGGTTATGAAAAACCGCGTCTTCACAGGTTCTCAGGTGAAAGACGCGCTGCAATATGCTGATTGCCTCTCGGGCGGCTGCGGCATTGGGATAAGGCCCAAAGTAGTGACTCTTTTTATCGAGCGCTCCGCGGTAATAAGAAACTCTCGGAAACTCTGAAGCGGAAATCTTCACATACGGATAACTCTTATCGTCTCGAAAGAGGATGTTGTACTTGGGGTTAAGCGTCTTTATGAGGTTATTTTCAAGGATAAGAGCCTCAGCCTCGCTTCTCACAACCGTTGTTTCCATCGCCGCGATGTGAGAAACCATAAGCGCAATGCGTGGCGAGAGATCTGTCTTTTGAAAGTAGGAGCTCACGCGTCTTTTTAGGCTTGAGGCTTTTCCGACGTAAAGGCACTTTCCCTCAGAATCAAAGTAGCGGTAGACCCCAGGAAGATTGGGCAATAGTTCTAGCGCCGCCTTCGAGTCGTTTAAACTAATTGCCTGCATAGCCTAAAAAAGAATTCCTAAAGAAGAAAATGACAAACTCAACAAAGCTCGGGTGCGATATTTTCTGCCGCGTCATCGATAACTTCGGAGACGCAGGCGTCGCGTGGAGACTTTCTCGCAGTCTACAGCGGGAAGAAGGCTTTTGTGTGCGGCTTATTATCGATAATCTTGAAACGCTTCGGAAAATCGTCCCTGAGGTTTCATTAGAAAAAAAAGAACAAAACGTAGAGGACATCGCCATTACCCTTTGGGATAAAGAGTTTGAGAGAAAGGCAGAACCTGCTGACGCCGTGATTGAAGCTTTCTCGTGTTTTCTACCTGAAAGCTATGAAGAGAAAATTCACAAGAGGTTTGAAAGCGGCAATCCTGTAAGTCTTATCGCTCTTGACTATCTCACAGCGGAACCCTACGCGAAGGAGTTCCACGGACTTCCAAGCCCACACCCTAAGTATGGCTACCCTAAGCGGTTTTATTTCCCAGGCTTTGAAGCGGGCACAGGGGGGCTTTTTATCGAAGGGGATTTTGAAAAGCAGCAATCTCTTTTCACAGAAGAAAAGCGAGAAGCCTTTGCAAAAAAACTCGGAATCTCTCTTGCCGCTCCTCTAAAAATCTTTCTATTCACCTACCCTACCGTTGACACAAAGGGCTTAGCTAGGGAACTTGCGAAGACTGGGCTCGAAATAGAAATGCTCCTTGCGCCTGGCACTGCAGGGGAGGTTTTCTTAGAAGAAGTAGGGAAAATCGGAGCCTCTCAAATTCACTGCGATGTGCTTCCCATGGTTCCCGTTCGAGAATTTGACTGGCTTTTAAGTCTTGCGGATTTCCTCATCGTCCGTGGGGAAGATAGTGCCTCAAGAGCAATTCTTTCAGGGAAACCTTTCCTTTGGACGCTTTACGCGCAAAAAGAAAATGCACACCTTGAAAAAATGCGCGCTTTTGAGAAAACACTTACGGAGTTCTTCCCTGAGGATTTACTTCTTTTAAGAAACCGTATTGAGTTCGCTCTAAACGAGGGCAAAACCCCGCTTGCATCGGATTTAAAGCGTTATCTCTCCCATATGGAAACGCTTAAAAAAGTTGCGATTTGCTACACATCTCACGCTCTAAAACTCCCAAGAGCCCCACGAGAAATCGCCAAAATGCTTCGCGACGGATTAAAATAACGCGTTTTGATTCAGACGGGGCAGGAAAAAAGTTTCCGGCTCATATTGCTTAAGAAAAGGAAATTTCATGAAAACAGCGCAAGAACTGCGTGCCGGCAACGTCTTTATGGTCGGCAAGGATCCCATGGTTGTTCTCAAGGCCGTTTACGCCAAAGGTGGACGTGGTGCTTCCACAGTCAAGATGAAGATGAAGAACCTTCTCACGAACGCGGTAACAGAAATCGTTTACCGTGCGGATGACAAGTTCGATGACATCGTTCTTGAACGTAAGGAGCTCACCTTCTCCTACTACGCTAATCCGACCTATGTTTGGACAGATGACGAGTACAACATGTACGACGTCGAAGAAGACACAATGGAAGAAGCCAAGAAGTACATCACCGATAGCGATGAACTCAAAGCCGAAGCTGTCTTCTACGAAGGACGCGTTATTGGTATTGAACTCCCGACAATGATTGTCCGTGCGATTGCTTACACGGAACCTGCTGTGAAGGGTGATACCTCCGGTAAGGTCATGAAGCCCGCGAAGCTTGCTAGCGGCTTTGTGCTTGATGTGCCCGCCTTCGTGAACGTTGGCGACAAGATTGAAATCGATACCCGCACAAGCGAATATCGTAGCCGCGTGAAGTAAGACGCGCCTAAAACTTCAAGTCTTTCAAAGCGGATGTAGAGGAATTTTTCTTACATCCGCTTTTTCTTTCTCCCGAGTGTTCCCTTTTTCTCTTTGTTGCATTATGGTCTTCCTCTAGAGGGTTTACGCATATTGCGGCTCTTCGCTTTTTCTCTTTCTCTCGGTATCCTTTAGCTATGCCAATCTTCCTCAATTTAGGGATGGATCATGACTGCGTTTTACATCCGAGCCTCGATGACACCCGTTGAGCGTCTTAATCACGCCAAACGCTTCTTAAGTGCCTACGGAGAAAGCCACCACGTCGAATTTATCTTTGACGAGCAACCGAAGACAGATGGAAAAACCGTCTGGCTTGGAAAACTCAATCCCGAGGATCCCAACTTTATCCCGAGAGCCCTTGCGCACGGCATGCACGAGATGCTTCATGTCACAGATACTGACTTAACTGAATACCAGAAAGCGGCGGGGAATGCCCTTTCTGCAACACTAATCAATGTCCTAGAAGACGTTCGAATTGACTCCCTTGGAATGCGCCGTTACCCAGGATACAAAGTCTGGCGCGCTGAACTCACGGAACTTCTTGAAGCCTCTGGAGCACTGAAACCTGCGGCTGACCCTCGGAAGCTTTCCACTCTCGAATTAACTTCCGTTTGGCTTCACGCCGAGCTCCTTGATGCCGTAGGGGTCGCTTGGGCACAACGTTATCGCTTGAGACTTAGGAGTGCACTCTTAGAGCGCATCCCAGCAAAAACTGCAGAAGCGATTTTGCGCGCCGCAGAAAAGATTCACAAAGCACAATCGACAAAAGATGCCCGCCTTATCACGGAAAAAATCCTCGCAATCATCAAAAAGGCAAAGATTGAAGGGGAAACGGCAGATCTTTTCGATTCTGAAGGAAAGGCAGAAATCTCTTCGGAGGGTATTGAAGCATTAAAGAAAGCAGCAAAGAAACTTCTCACAGCCTCCCTACCCTTTGGTCCCGAATCCGATGTGCAAATCGGAGGGGCATCTCAGGAGAAATCTTCCGATACTTTTTCTCCTGCGCTTTGGCCAGAAGAGACCGATGACAAACAACTTCTAGATGATAAGCGTCTTTACACGGAGAAATTTCTCGCTAATAGTGCCGTACTTCAACGCCTCACGCAAGAATTCCGCAATATCTTAAAAAGTGATGCAACCGAATTAAGGGCCGCCCGAAGTGGAACGGCGCTCGCCCCAGACTTTGCCATTCGTGCTGGGATGAAAGAAGAAAGAATTTTCCTTAAAGAGCTCTCAGCAAAAAGACCTGCGGCAGATGTTATCGTCCTTTTAGACCGCTCGGGCTCCATGGGAGTTGAGCGCATGACAAAGGCAAAGATTGCAGTTGCTTCCCTTATAAAAGCGCTTTCTACCCTAAAAGAAGTCACAACAACCTGCGCGGTGTTCCCAGGACCCAATCGCAAACCGCTTGCCATCGCAAAGACTGAAAAAGAAACCGTAGATACCTTCTTACGGCGCTTTGCGGGGATTGGTGCCTTCGGGTCAACCCCCTTTGTTGAGGCTTCCTCTTGGGCTATTGCAAATTTAAAGACGTCTACTCAGAAAAATCGGCTGCTTTTTGTCATTACAGACGGTCTTTTCCGCGCAGAAAATGCTGAACGACTCAGAGAGGAACTAGAAAGGAATCGAATCGAAGCAGCTGTACTTAATATCGACACGAACAATCCGCCAATCTGTGACAACACCGTGAATGTCACAGAAACCGCTGAAATCGCCAAAGGACTTTTAAAGCTTGTTCGGGCTACGGGCTTTGCCGAGAAGCTACATCGAGGAAATTAAAAGACAGTAAAGAAACGCCCTCGCGAAAAGCTTTGCGTTTCTCAAGAGGGCGTCTTTTTTAGAAAGAGAAGTGATTAACTAAATTTCACCAAACTTCTCTTTACAACGCGCGAGATGCTTCTCGGGACCGAAGTCATCAAAGAATTCAAACGGCTGATGAATCCAAGGATTGTCCTCAAACTTCACAACGTAGTAGTTTGGAATAATCACAGAGGTCGGTTTCACCCAAATCGCAGCTGTACGAACCTCGGTGATGCGCGGATAGCGCTCCTTTAAGTGTTCGATGACCTTCACAACGGTCTGAC
>CAZHBC010000010.1:0-18609 GCA_964530715.1 uncultured Sutterella sp.
TCGGCATGTTCCGCGGTAAGGAATTGTCTGAGGATGCTGAATACCAGGCTCGCCTCGCCGCTGGCGAAGTTCTCCCGCCGCAAAAGATTGATGACCGTCCGCTTCCTGCCACCGCGAAGTGGTCTGTTCTAATCTTCCTTGGCGCTATCGCTATCATTGTTATCGCTGGCTTCTTCCCCGAATTGCGTATCCCGCACGGTCAGACAAAGGCTATCGGCATGTCGCTTGTTATCGAATGCACGATGCTTGCTGCTGGCGCAGTCATGTTCATGGTTTGCAAACCCAATGGCTCTAAGATTGCAGGCTCTAGCATTATGAACGCTTGCATCGTTTCCCTCGCGGCCGTTTTCGGTATCGCTTGGATGGCAGACTCCTTCATCGCTGCCAACAGTAAGTTCTTTATGGAAGTTGCTGGTTCCCTCGCTCAGGCTGCTCCGTACCTCTTCGCACTGATTCTTGGTGCTATGTCTGCATTGCTCTCCAGCCAGGGCGCAACGACCCGTGCGGTTATGCCTCTCGGTTTCGCTTTGGGAATTCCTCCGATGCTTCTTATCGCGATGTTCCCTGCGGTTAACTGCTTGTTCGTTCTCCCGACTTCGGGCCCGGCCCTTGCTGCTGTCGGTATGGACCGTTCTGGAACAACCCGCATTGGTAAGTTCGTCTTTAACCACTCCTTCCAGTTCCCTGGAATTTGCATGGTGGTTATCGCAGTAGCTGTCGGCTACCTGATGGTTACGCTTGGAATCGTTAGTGCGTAGTTGCAGTTTTGTTTAAGAGACGGCTCCCTCGTGGAGCCGTCTTAATAAAGGAAATCTGATGGGGCTTTTCACAGGATTTGTCGAAGACCTTTTCTTCCATGCAGACAGTCTGCAGTATTGGAAGCCAGAGCACTATGGCCTTCGGTACGTACCATTCAAAGCCCAAACTGCTCTAGGTAACACAATCGATGGAATTGTTCTCTTGCCAAAGAAACAGGAGAATGTGCCCAGTCGAACAGTTGTCTACTTTAATCCAGCTTACTTTAACCGCGAATATTGTTTACCTCAGGTGGCTTTCCTCGCCCAAGCAGGTTTCAGCGTTGCTCTTTTCGATTACAGCGGTTGCGGAATCAGTACTGGCAAGGTGTCCTTAGGGGGCCTTCTTACGGATGCTGAAGCTGTTTTTGATTGGTTAGATCATTCAGAATTTCAGAAAGAACAGTATGTTCTTTTTGGTCAAGGTCTCGGCGGAGACGCTGCGATGCAGTATTTCCATGCGCATCAAAATCGCGTGTCAGGAATTGTTCTTGAATCCGTCTATGACAGTCGTCGTGGATGGGTAAAGGAACGTTGGGGTCCTGTGATTGGGGATATTGCTGCAAAGAGTATTGAATGCGCGGCAATCAATCCGGGGGAGGCCTTGTCTCAGGCCAAGGTTCCCGTTGTTTTGATTTACCCGTCCGAAGACACGCATGTGCGTAAGTCAGAGCGCCAAAGACTTATAGAACACGCTCCACGAAAATCTGCCGTATGGGAGGCAAAAGGCCTTCGCTTTCTCGGTGTTTTTGGGGCACAGCGCAACGCATGGCACGATGACTTAATTAAGTTCATCGCGAAGCTGGCCGGTAAGGATTAAGAGCCTTTTAGAGTACGGTAAGGGATTCCGTTGTTTCCCCAAGCAAGTGTATGGAATTTGCAAGAAGCGTTGAGTACTTTGCCATATCAGGCAAAACGACATCTTTTAAGAGCTTGAGAGATTCCTTAGCGATTGTGTCTGCAAGTCGTGAGTAGACTTTATCCTCGTACATAATCCAAAAGGTTCTAACTGACTGCAAAGATTCAATACGGTGAACCGCAACATCTTTCGTCTGCAATTGCGCAGCCCAAACACCTAATGGCGGCATAATCGTCCAACCCTGACCGCTGCTGACAAGACCAAGCGCCGAAGAGTTTGTATCAAAAGCAATCATGCGTGTTCCGTGATAGTCGAGTTGTCGCAAGACACGTTCAATTTGTACGCCATCAAGACTCTCATCATTGAAACGGACGACTGGAAGAGAATCAGGAAGGATGGATAAGTCACTAACAGTGTGGATAAGTCCCTCGTATTTTTTGGGTGTTACCACAACATAGTTTTCTGTAAATAGAAGCTGAGAACTTACCTCAGGTCGTTCACTAGGATATTTTGTTGCGATAGCGATATCAATTTTGTCGCTGATGAGTTTATTGACAATTTTTGGTGTGTTCTCGCAATACGCAGCAAGGTTCTTCACAAGCGGAAGAATTCGTGGCAGAAGAATTGGAGTAACGCAAAGCCCAATAGAGTCGGAAAAACCAATACGTAAATCCATTTCGCAGTGCTTAACGAGCGCTTCAATCTCTATGGGAAGATTGTCTAGATTCTTCAGTATTGGTTCAATGCGTTTAACGAGAGCGCGCCCAATGTTTGTAATTCGCATGGGACGGCTGTTGCGATCAAAGAGTTCCTGTCCGACTAGGGTTTCCAATCTCCGAATGGCTCCAGAGACTGCAGGCTGAGAGAT
This sequence comes from uncultured Sutterella sp., assembly GCA_964530715.1. Taxonomy (GTDB): domain Bacteria; phylum Pseudomonadota; class Gammaproteobacteria; order Burkholderiales; family Burkholderiaceae_F; genus Duodenibacillus. The sequence continues at coordinate 2,522 of CAZHBC010000010.1, forward strand.
GCCAAGCGCCTTTGCCGCGACCCGAGTATTGCCTGATTTTGTTGTCTGTAGAAAGGCACGCAGTAGCGAGATATCAGTAATCTGCGGTTTGGCTGAATTCGGCATGGCAATCTCCTCTGCGGTACAGACAGCAAAAAATCAAGATGAACTTTTGTTACGTCCACCCTCTACGATGAAAAGGTCAGAGCCCCAGCGTACTCATCAGACCGCGTTCGTTTTTTGGGCAATCAGTCTTAAGAAGACTACAGCCGAAAAAATTGCGGCACATTGGTTTTCGCACCCTATATTGCTCTGACCCACTGGGTTAGGCGTGTGAAAAAATGAGCGTCGACTCTTGTCGGTAGATGCATTTATTCCGCTTTACCAGTGCGATTCGTTCACCAGGGCTCTGAGGAAACCGTTTTTTCAAACGGAGGTCAACTATGAGTCATTGTAAACCGAAGCTGCGTGAGTCCACTACTGTCCCCCGACAAAAAATGTTCTCCTGACAAACCGAGAATACTCGCAAGACCTAGTGCGATACTAGAGTGGCGAGCGCTGAGAAATGACTTCGCATCACTTAGCCCTAAGGAAAAACACTTATAACCTGAAGTTATTAAACATTAACGAAATCTCTCAATTACACATAATGAAACCGTTTCCAAACAAAAAACAAAATCGCATTTTGTTCTTTGTTTGGTGTTTACATGTGTCTATTAATAGGAAATTACCAAAGATGCGCATTGAGAAAGATGCACTCGGCCAGTTAGAGATTCCTGATGAAGCTTATTACGGCATTCAGACTGTTCGCTGTGTTGCCAATCACGCTGTTACACAACATTCATTTAAAGAACTCCCCCAGGTTATTCGGGCTCTAGCTGAGATTAAGAAAGCCTGTGCAATCACCAATGAAGAAATTGGCGCTTTAGTGCCCGAAAAAGCAGAAGCGATAAAAAAAGCCTGTGATGAAGTCATCGCAGGGAAATTTAACAATCAATTTCCTATAAACATTTGGCGCAGTCACGGAACTGGCGCCAATATGAATGCCAACGAGGTCATTGCTAATCGTGCTAATGAAATCCTCACAGGACACAAAGGCTATGACACCGTTCACCCAAATACACATGTCAACATGTGTCAGTCCTCCAACGACGTCTACCCAACTGTTCAATCCATCGTTATATATCGACAGATTTCACAAGCATTAGAAAGCGTAAGAGATCTTGAAAAAGCATTGGGAGAGAAGGCACTCGAATTTAAGGATGTTGTCCGTCTTGGTCGTACATGCCTGCAAGATGCTGTACCCAATACATTTGGCCAAGTCTTTGGCGGCTGGCAACACATGATTTATAGACACAGAAAGCACTTAGAAGACTATCAATCTACATATCAAAGTGTTGTTCTCGGTGCAACCGTACTTGGTACTGGCATGGGGCAAATGCCTGGTTATCATGAAAACATCATGAAGAACCTCTCCAAGGTTCTAGGCTGGGAAGTCAAGTGGCCAACATGGGAGGATGAAGTTATCGCAGATAGCGCAGTTTTTGACGCGATGCAGAACTGCGACCACGCAGTCGTATTGGGAGGTATTCTGAAAGCACTTGCTCTAGCGGCCGCAAGGATTTGTGAAGATTTAAGAATTCTTTCCTCGGGGCCAAAGGCAGGTTTCGGTGAAATTAATCTTCCAGGTCAAGACCCCAACGGTAACGATGATGAAAACTCCATCGTTCCAGAATTAATCTTCGAAATCATGCAGAGAGCCATTACAGCTGACCATGTAGCGGCCCTAACCGTTAATGAAAACGATAGCGACGAAGCAATCACCGATGGAGCGAGTTTCATGGGCGTCATGGAAACGCTTGAAACTATCGAAAAGGGTTTCAAAATCTTTGCTGATGATTGCATTCGGGGAATCACAGTCAACATTGACCGTGTTACTTACAACGCAAAGATGTCTACTTCTTTGGCCACGATGGTTAGTGCTCTCTTCGGCTACGAAACAGGGACTCGAATCGCACACAAAGCTTGGGATGAGGGAATTTCCTGCGAGAAGGCATCCCAAGAAACTGGATTGCTTTCCCCCGACATCGCTCACGAACTCTTTGATATTTCCAAGCTGACAAAACGCGAGGCTATGGTTGAAATGTTTAAGAAGTACGGAAAACTCCGTCATGTCTAAGAAGCGTTAATAGAAACCACTCATCGAGGAAATATAGCAATGCAAAAGATTACATACGGAACGCATGTCGGTCCTTGGAACATGACGGCTTATCCCGAATACATTCGTGCAGTTTGCTTTGTCAAGTTGGCTGCAGTTCACGCTGCAGAAGCAAGTGGCCAAATTGATTCTGCAACAGCAACTGAATGGAAGAAAGGTTACCAAGAGATTATTGGCAAATTGGCTGAACTTGATTCCCTAAAAGAACTTGATATTTATCTTGGATTCGGTAGCCGCTTATTTAAGGTGATTGATAGTCTTACCATAAAGTTTGGCAATGTCAAAGATTTAAGGCACCTTGTTCCTTTATCTGAACACGCCCTATCCTGCACTGCACTTCACGCAGTTGTATGCGAAACGCTTCCTTCTCTACTAAAAGAAGTCAAACGGTTTCGTGATGCGCTTTCCAAGAAAGCCATTCAATTCGCAGATGTAAAAAAGAAGGGGCGTAAGTTTCTCAGAGACGCAGCGGAAACGACTCTTGGTGCGGAATTTGCCACCTTCGCAGAAGGATTTGATACACAAGTTAAACAACTTGAAGAAGAATCTAAAAAGTGGGGGAAATCTTGGCTTGGATCATACATGCCAGGAGTTGATACATTTGGTTTTGCGAATAATGATTACAAAGTTCTGGCAGCCGCATCTCTTTCTAAAATGATTGGGGGGAATTTTGTCGTTTCTACAACCGTGCCAGACTTACTCAATTCGTTAACCGATTTGCTCGCTTTGCATGCGAAACTACAGGAAGTCTCTATTCAGCTATGGCGTGTAGCACATGATGTGCGCATTCTTTGTAGTGGGCCTAGAACCGGCATTGCTGAAATCACTGTTCCTGCGGTAGCCCCAGGTTCATCGATCATGCCAGGGAAATTAAATCCAGTAATGGCAGAAATGATTTACACAAGCGTCGATCAGATTGATGCTAACCACGCAGGGTTTGCTGTGGCCCTTAAGTGTGGATGGCTTGAGAGCACTGCAAACTCTTCAATTCCAGTTCGGAACTATTTAGATAGTTGCAGGATTCTCACAAACAGCCTCAAGCTCTTTAATGACAAATGCATCGCAGGAATTGAAACAAATGCAGACAAACATTCCCTACAAAGAGTAGTGGAACGTTCTTAAACAAATACTGTGTAAATAGAAAGAGGGTTTTCCATGTCGCAATCCATAAGAGGCATTATTCTTGTCTTAGTTAGTGCTCTTTTCTTCAGCGTCAGTGGAACATTACAGGCTCTAGCCCCTGAAGGCGCTACGCCTTTTGTTATCACTGAAATTCGTATGGTTGTAGGGGGACTATGCCTTGTTCTATGGTGTCTATTTTCGGGAAAGATGCCAAAGAACTGGGGGAAGCTTCCATGGAAAACTCTATGTATCTGCGCCCTGTTTCTCCTAATAGGGCAACTCTGTTTCTTTACAGGGATGCTCTACCTAGGAGTTGCAGCTGGTGCAGTCATCTCGATTGGGTCAGCCCCTATTTTTGCCGCAATCATTGGTTTAGTTTTCTTTAAGAAATTACCTGCTTTTAGTTGGTATATAGCTACGACTTTAGCCATTATCGGGATTGTCTGCATCAATGGCCTTGATATCAACATCAATCGAATAGCTCTTATCGGACTACTGCTAATGGACGGATTTACCTACGCTTGCTACATAACAATGAGCGAGAAACTCACGCAGGATTTAGGAGCAGACACTGCCGTAATGATTGTTCTAATTCTCATTGCCATCATTCTCTCTCCAGTACTTTATTTCTTCCCCGTTTCTTGGGCATGGAGTAGTCTCAATGGTATTGTCGTAAGCCTTGGTATTGGTGTGCTGACAGCGGGATGCGCTTTTACATTCTTGACAGCAGGCTCTAGGCTTATCTCTCCTACGGTAGCATCAACTTTGTGTTTAGCAGAGCCCATGGCTGCAGCATGTTGGGGTATTTTTCTATTGCATGAAGAGGCCTCAACGCTTACGCTTACAGGGATAGCATTAATTCTTTTATCAATTGTGATTTTGGTTCTTGGTCAAGCCATATCTGAGAAAAAGGGAAAACAATGTGAATCCTGACAGAGCATTGAATACGATTAGTGCGAGTTCAGTAAAACCATCAGACGTTTTAAGTCATTCGTGGAACGCCTTTCTTATTCTGTATGAATGCCGTTCCTTTGCGAAGGCTTCTAAAGTGCTTGGCATCAGCCAACCTGCTCTAACTAAGCGTATACATCGTCTTGAAGATGAAATCGGCATGGATTTGTTCGATCGCAATTGCCGTCCAATTGCTCCAACACCCGAAGCAAAGATTCTTCGAGATGAACTTTTGCATATGTCTCTCGGGGCAGGGAAAATTCTTCGTGATTTAAGGAACAAAAATTTTGTAAAGCCTGTCTTACGCGTTGGATGTGTTCCAAGTCTTTCAAGTTATTTAATTCCAGCTCTCGTTGATGCTTTTCTTCCGAAGATTTCCCTTTTTACGCATTACATGGGAAGCTCAGAAGTCTTAGTCGGCAGACTTTTACGTCGCGAAGCTGACATTGCTATTGTTTGTGATGCCTTTGATGAAATCCCATCCCTTTCTCGACAAGAACTTTTCGAGGAACCCTCAATTATTTTGATGCCGAAGAGCTTTTCGAACATCCGCAAATTCAGTTCTTGGTCGGAACTCTCCCATTACGGATTACCCTTGATTTCGGCTGTCTCCAATACGGGTGGAGGAAAACTTAATCTACGATTCTTAGCATCTGAAAATTTAAATTTTCCTTCGATTTGCGAAGTGGAGTCTGATGCTGTGATGATTAAACTAGTTGCCAACGGGGTTGGTTGGGCTGTTACACGACCTTCTACGCTTCTTTCTGATCCGCAAACTGCAAACAGCATTGCTGTGTTTCCAACGCCTGCCCCTAGTTTTTCTCTCAAGTTTTGGTGTATTTCCCGTCCCTCGGAATATGTCGATGAATCGGCAGAAATTCAAAAGCTCAGCAAAAATGTATTTCGCAAAGAAATATTGCCGCAACTACAGAAATTTGCGCCTTGGGTGAACTTTGAGCAGAACGTTTCTACCTAGATTGTCTGCACGCCTTATGTAGCTTACACGGAAGCTACTTACAACTAGGCACTTGGAAGCCTAAGACTCTCATGCGAGGAGCTTCGCACGCAGGGGCCTCTTACCCTTTCATGAAAAAAAGAAGGACTGAATTTCAGTACCTTCTTTTAACCTAGACGGCCTTTTAGTAGGCCGTCTAGTCCTACTTGCGCGAGATTACTTTGAGAGCTGTGCCTTAAGCAATCCCTTCTTCTCGCGTTCCTTGAGAATGTAACCCAAGAAGGCGAGCATTGTCATTGCACCGAGACGGCATGTGATACCACTCGGATCGTACTGCGGAGCAACTTCAACGAGGTCGAAGCCAACGACATTGCCTTTCTTAGCTATACCTTCAAGAACATCGGTCTCAAAGAGATAATTTAAACCACCTGGAGAGGGAGACCCAACACCAGGCGCAAAGCACATGTCGTAACCATCAATGTCGATAGTCACATAGTAGTTCTTCGCTTGCGGAATCATCTCGATGACTTTTTCTGCACCGAGCGCAAGGGCCTTGCGAGCGGGAATAACAACAGAACCGAAGGCAGCAGCGTCGGCGAAATCCTCACGGGTATTAGAGCCGAGACCGCGCATACCAATCTGACACATCTTCTTGAAATGTGGCATTTCGGAAATCAGACGCATGGGGCTACCGTTTGTGAAACGGCGGCGGCCGAAGTCAAGGTGGGCATCGAATTGGACGATGCAGAGGTCGTCAAATCGATCGAGAGCACGCGCAATCGGGTAGGTAAGCGAGTGGTCACCGCCCATCATGACGGGGAGAGTGCCCGTATCGAGAATCTTCCGAACGGTGTCTGTGATGCGATCGAATGTTTCCTGAAAGAGCATCGGGTGCACATCGACATCACCACCATCGACGATTTTCACAGGGTCTTCTAGATACTGTGTTTGGCGTTCTGGATCCCAGAATCCAGCACCGCCACGGCCATAGTGGCAGGAGACTTCACGGATACGACGCGGACCAAATTTGCAACCGGAAAGATAGGGAGCCCCTGCATCAAACGGGATTCCCATGATGCAAGCATCGGCGTTGGCGTCAGCAAGTCCTGCCACGCCATTGACGATTGGATACTTCGCAAAACTAGCTACCCCTGTTATTGGCAGGTTGTAGATTGTTGAATCCATAGGTTTGTTTCTCCTTTGTGAAAAACCAAAGACTCGTTTGGGAAATGATTTCTTACTCGAGTCTTTGGTAAATGAAAAACGTATTAAGCCGTCATCGATTTGACAGCTGCTTCAAGCTCAGCCTTAGCAGACTTCACCTTGGCGATACGATTTTCGAGTTCGGAATTGTCGCGATCAAGGCCTGCCTGACGGTTGTTAAGCTGGCGCTCAACTTCCTCAGGGGCTGTTCCGCCGATTGCCTTCTTCGCATAGGCAATCTTTCTCGGGTCAAGGGCGGCGTGAATCTCTTCTTCGGTCATCGATGTCTTGCGGCCAAAGAGGCTTTCAAAGATCGGATTGACGATGTCAAGACCGATTTCGTCTGCTTTCTTGTTGTGCTTGATCATGTAGTCGACAACGCCAGCGACGATGTCGTGAGCCATGCGGAAGCTGATGGCATCATGGCGGACAAGGTAGTTGGCAAGTTCCGTGACTGTGCAGAAGTTACCGCGAGCCTTTTCAATCATGTAGTCTTTCTTGACTGTGATTCCAGCGATGCTCACTTCTGTGAGTTCGCACATCTCCGTGAATTCTTCGATACCCGGATAGAGGTAATTCGCGGACTCGCCGCACATATCTTCGCAGTGCGAGTAAATGACGTTCTTCATGACGTTAAGGGCTGACATGTAGCAACCTTCAACGTGAGCGGCCTTAGCCTTGATGTGCTCAAGAACCCAGGGGTTCTTCTTCTGCGGCATGATAGAAGAGCAAACTGCGCAACTATCAGAAACTTCAACGTAGCCAAAGTCTGGAGAAGCCCAAACATAGAGATCTTGGCAGAAACGAGAAATTGTGTTTGCTGCAATAGAAAGAGAAGACAAGAGGTCAGTTACGAAGTCGCGAGAGGCAACGCAGTCAATCGAGTTGTCAACAGGAGCATCAAAGCCGAGGAGGTGAGCCGTGTAATTGCGGTCGATATCCCATGTGGTTGAACCCATGGAGCCACCACCGAGCGGGCAAATGTTAAGTCCCTCAAACACGAGAGAAATGCGACGGAAGTCGCGCTGCATCGCATTGAGAATTGCAGAGCAGTAGTGAGCAAACGTAATCGGTTCCGATGGCTGCATATGTGTGTAGCCAGCGAAAACGGCATCTTCATTCTTACGCGCAACGTCGATGATTGCTTGGCGCATCTTGTTGTAGACGTGGCAAAGCTTGAAGTAAGCATTTCTCACAGCAAGTCTTGCGCATGTGGCATAGAGGTCATTACGAGAGCGAGCTGTGTGTTGCTGACCACCAATTTCGATACCGACATCTTCGATTAGATGAGCTTCAATGTTGAAGTAGAAATCTTCCCTGCCCGGATCAATCGGGAAATCTGGCTTGTCACCCATGGCAGCCATTTTGTCATTTGAACGCAAAATGGCAGCGGCAACTGCCTGTTTGATGATTCCTTGTTTTGCAAGCATAAGCACATGGGCTTTGTTGCAGTCGAGGAATGCTTGATAGCGATACTTAACGTCGTTATCGATACCAGGCTGAATCAGGTATTTAACAACGAGGGGATCTGGCGGCATCTTAATTTTGCCGCGATGGATTTTTTCGGACATTGAGTTCTCCTCAGAGAAAGATTTTTGAATTCCAAATTTAGCTGAGCGCAAACGCTAGCCATACGGAATATTCTGCAATTTTTCAACCGCCTCATTAGCAAGATAAGTGAAACTTATCCAAAAGTGTTAGACGACACAATATATCTCTAGTGATATCGCTTGACATCCAAAAGGGTTTTCTTGACAAGATAATTTGGCTTAATTAGGGAGGATAAGAATGGCTGAAGATTGTTGGAAAAACATGGTAGCGTTGGAAAATACGAAAAGGAATCGTTGCTAATGCTTTGAGTTTTAGCATTTAGGAACGCGCCTATATTTTTTTTTCACAGGAGAAAAACACATGGCAGAACAAAAGATTGAGCGTGGTCGCTTGAAGGAGCCGCCAGCTAAAGAAGTGACAGAAATCATGGTAGAACCCACACTCACAGGCGAAGAAGTGGAACGTTCTTATCAATCGTACATTGATGTGAACAAGGCGCATGTCCTAATGCTTGTTAAGCAAGGAATTGTTTCGCGTGAGGTTGGGGCCAAGATTTTGAAGGTGGCCAAAGAGATGGCCGCCATGGGCAATAAGCCCACCTTTGAAATCACAGCAGAACTCGAGGAGATGTACTTTAACCTCGAGAACTACCTCATCGGTCAGGTTGGTATGGAAGTTGGTGGTCAGCAGCATACAGCGCGTTCCCGTAACGACTTGCATGCGACAGTTGACCGTATGGTGACACGTAATGCACTTTTGAGTTTGGAAAAACTCATCAATCGCTTCCGTCACACATTGCTTGATTTGGCACGCCGTAACAAAGATGCTGTGATGTCGGGATATACACATTTACAGCCATCGGAACCGATGACTTTTGCGCATTACCTCTCGGCTGTGTCAGCGGCAATTACGCGTGACTATGCGCGTATTGCACACGCTTGGGAGTCTACGAACCTCAATCCTTTGGGTGGCGGTTCTATGGGTTCGACCACATGGAATATTGATCGCCTCTATACGACAAAGCTTCTTGGCTTCGAGGGGTGCGTAGAGAATTCTTTGGATTGTGTTTGCTCGCGTGACTATCTGTTGGAACTAATGGCGGCCATTTCTATTTTGGCTAGTACGATTGTTCGTGTGACAACAGATATTCGTATTTGGGCAACTCCGGATTATGGCTACGTAGAGGTTCCAGATAGAGTCGCTGTTTGTTCCTCCATCATGCCGCAGAAGAAGAATCCCTGGACTTTTGAAGGCTGTGCCAGCTTATCGGCTCGCGTCAAGGGATATTCGGATGCTGCTTGGATGACCTACAAGGGAGTTCCTTATGCCTTCACGATGGAGTCGATGGATCTTATTAGCAATTTCTGGCCGTGCTTGAAGGATATCGAAGGTATTCTTAAGTTGATGGATGTTTCCGTGAAAGACATCAAGGTTAATAAAGAACGTGCCAAGAAGACTGCCGCTGCCAATTTCTGCACAGTCACTGAACTTGCCAATACGCTTGTCCGCAACGAGAAACTTTCTTTCCGCGCTGCTCACGAGATTGTTGCCCATGTTGTTGGATACCTTACAGAAAACGATAAGAAGGCAACGGATATCGACGCTAAGGTTCTAAACGATATTAGTCTTAAGCTCTTCGGAAAGACTTTGTCGATTACGGATGCGAAGATTCAAGAGGCGCTCGACCCTGTGAAGAATGCTTACTCCAAGAAGGTTATTGGCGGTACGGCTCCCGAGGAAGTCGAACGTCAACTCTCGGTTATAGAAGAACAACTGAAGAAAGACGAAGCCGCAGTTGTTGCGCATGAAAAGGCTCTTGCCGATTCGAAGAAGGCCATGGAAGCTGAGGTTGATGCCCTTATTGCTTCTGTAGCGTAATAAGACTATTTAGTTGAAAGAATGCCGCCCACAGATGGTTTCCCATCTGAGGGCGGTTTGCCGCTTTAGAGATTTGAACGTGGATAAAGTTGTTATTGCTGTCATGGCGATGTTCATGACCATCGGAGCATTAGATAAAGCTCTCTTTGATGGTCGATTCGGGTATGGTAAAGAGTTTGTTAAGGGACTCGACACTATGGGGCCTTTGACTCTTATCATGGTCGGGGTTATGTGTGTAGCGCCAGCACTCGGAGCTGCGGTAGGCCCAGCACTTTCTCCTTTCTTTCTTTCAATTGGATCAGATCCCGCACTCGTATCAGGAGTCTTATTTGGCGTTGATGCAGGAGGCTTCCCGCTCGCGCGAGCTCTCGCGCAGCATCCAGAAGCAGCGAATATCTTTGGAATTGGTTTGTGCTCAACTTTGGCAAGCATTATCGGGATGCCGTTGCCATTTTCGCTTGCAATGGCAAAAGAAGAGAGTAGACCTTATATCGCTAAAGGAATTGTCGCAGCAATCATTGCTTCTCCTTTAAGCATAATTGGTGTCGGCTTTGTCTGTGGATATGACTTTATGGTTGTCCTCCGTCTTGGGGCACCTGCGTTTGTCGTCGCCGTCATCCTCGCTTTCTTCTTACTATTCCTTCAGAAGCCCACAGTGCGCTTCTTTATTGTTTTCGGTCGAGTCATTGTTAGCATTTATTGTTTGCTTTTGGCTGTAGCAGCATTGCAGTATTACTTTCCAATCACAATTATCCCGGGCATGGCAAAAATCGAGCCGCAACTTGTCATCATTGGAGAGATTGGAATCATGCTTGCTGGTGCTTATCCAATGGTTTATTTTGCCCGTCGCTATTTCACAAAAGGGTTGCGCTTCCTTGCATCTTGTATCAAGACGGATGAGACATCGATGCTTGGAATGTTGGTTTGCATCGCCAATCCATTGCCGATGTATACGATGATCGATAGCATGAGTAATCGCGGGAAGGTTCTTGCTTCAGCTTTCGGTGGCCCTGTTCTTTGCATGTTGGGCGATCACCTTGGATTTATGTCTGCTTACTATCCAGAGGGAATCACAGCGCTTATTGTTGGAAAAACTATAGCGGCTGTTGCTGCTCTATTGATTGCTCTTGGAGTAGAGAAAATCTCCCCCTCTCCTGAGGAAACAAAGTAAAGAAAACTTACGTGGTTTCCTGCTAGCTAAAAAGGATGTTCTCTCGAATCTCGAGAGAACGCACTGCTGGTAGAAATTTTCGTGCGATGGATTTGCATGAACTAAATCGCAACAGCTAGGGGGGGGATGCCCTTTCACACTAATTTAAGACTTTCAGAGCCCCCTCAAAGATGGGATTGTTTTCCTTCATTTCCTTGGGGAGGCGAAGTTGTATGGCTTCTTTAACAAGTTCTTCCAAAAAGTCTGCTAAAGGCTTAAATGAAGAATCACGGTAGTTCAAATATATCTTGCGAGAGAATTTGAGGTTTGGAAGTTTGTGTAAACGAACCTCGCTGAGAAGAGAATTTTTGGCCCATATTCCTGTACACGGCATAATCGACCAACCTTTCCCTGCCGCAATTAACTGCATAGTGGCCGCTTCCATGTTCATTTGAATTCGCTTATCTGTTTCAAGTTCACAATAGCGCAAAATCCTCTCAATTTTTGTGTGGTCAAGTACATCGTCATTGAATCGTATAAAGGGGATTTTTCCTAAAGCACGTTTGAGATCCTCACGCGTGCGAATATTTACATTGAGTTGTTTTGGCGCGACGATAAGGTAGTTCTCTTCGTAAAGAGGAACCGATTGAATTGTCTCGATGTTGCTCATGGGACTTGTTGCTATCGCAATATCTACCATCCGGTTTTCTAACAATTGACAAACATAGGGCGTGTGTCCTGTATAGCCATGTAATTGCGAAACTTCTCTCAGCAGATTTTCAACAATAAGAGGGAAAACACTCCAACTGAAATAGTCACTACAGGCGATGCGAAGGATGGACTTCTGAGCCTCAATTGTTTTCAAATCTTGACTCAGTGTTTCCATAGAAGTGAGTATTGTGTTGCTACGGCTCAAAAGTAGGCGCCCTGCCTGTGTTAATTGGAACGGACGGCTGAATCGATTAATTAATTCCAATCCCAAAATTGCCTCAAGTTTTCCAATCGATTGAGACACAGCCGATTGCGAAAGCTTGAGATTCTGAGCAGCTTTGCTAAAACTCCCCGTGTTGGCTACTTCTGCAAATATTCGCAATTGACGAATGTCTAAATCCATGTCTTCCCTCTAATCTCTTTTTATGTTGCCGCAGCAGACGATGCGGGTAATGGCGATTTTGTTAGACGTTAGTTTCACTTACAAAAGCCGATTAGAGCTACTTATAGGCGAAAGAAAGTTAACGAGATTACCCTAGAGTATCGCTTGTCATTTTATTGGAATCAAGGGGGACAAAATGTTCGAAGCTCAGTCAATTGCTCAATTCGTTGAAGAACACCGCGGTGAGGCGGTTGTCGCCCTGCAGGAGATTGTTCAAACACCGAGTGTAACGGGCAATGAGGAAGCGGTTAGCTATGTCTTCGTACGTTTGCTGAAAGAGGCAGGATTTAAGGTGGACCGTTACAAAGCGTCCAAGTTTATTGACGGAAATCTCTAGGTCTGGCGACCCGTTTGAGTGAAAAACAAATTGGTATGGAAACCATCGAGGAAATTGCGCGTCGACTAGACGCGCGAGGTGTTAAATACGGGGAAGGTAAGAATCTCACAGGGGAGGATGCTCGGCAGATTATGTTGTTGCGTCTATAAACTGATTTTCTGAAAGAGAGACTATAGGGAGTTATTTCCGCTCCAGAAGTCTTTCTTATTTCTGTGTCATAGTTTTGAAAAATCCAAATTTTTGGAAGAATCGAAAAAAGATTATTTAGGTTGTCAGAATCTATCTAGGAGGAAGGCTACTATGTTTGATGCCAAAAGTATTAGTGACTTTGTCGATGCTCATCGTGAGGAGTGTATTCGCTGTGCGCAAGAGATTATCAGCACGCCCTCTGTCACACCCGAAGAGGAGGCTGTGAGTTTGGTTTTCACGAAGTGGATGGAAGAAAATGGGCTAAAGGTCGAAAAACATGAATTCGCACCTCATCGCCCCAATCTTTTTGCTGAGTGGAAGGGAACGCACCCTGGTAAACGCTTTGTCTTTAATGGCCACATGGACGTTTTTCCACCCGATGCGAAAGGTATGCCTTATGGCCCGTGGTCGGCAGAGATTCATGACGGCAAGATTTGGGGCCGCGGCGCTGCGGATATGAAGGGAGGAGACTGTGCTGCTTTGATGGCGGTAATCCTTCTAAAACGAATGGGATTTGACCCCAAGGGTTCTGTGCTTCTGAGCTATATGTGCGATGAAGAATTTGGTAGCCGTTTGGGGGTGATTTCAGACTTGAAGGCAGGTTTGATTCAGGGCGACTTTGGTATTTGCATGGAAGCGACGAACGGTCGTGTAATTGCGAAGCACGGCGGCATCATTCGTGGCAATTTCACTTATGAGGCCGAAGCGCGTCACGCAGGAGTGCCCTATGAATTTGGTGACGATGCCTTGAAAAAGGCGCATACAGCCGTAACTGAGCTCTACAAAATAGAAGAGCGCTTAAGCAAGATTCCTCCTCAGGGAGAAATCCCTCGACCGTGCTTTACGATTTCTGTTTTCAAGTCGGGGGATGCCGCGAATCTACACACATCAAAGGCCGAAGTGTGGTTTGACCGTCGTTTGGTTCCAGGAGAGGATCATGATGCGGCATTAAATGAAATCCGCGGCGTTCTTGAAAACCTGAAGGCTACGCGTGAAGGCTACGACTATACGTTTACTATCACGAACGACCGACCGCTCTTGGATGTCGATTATGACAATCCTTTCTGCCAACTTCTAAAAGATGCGTATCAGGAAGTTACGGGTAAGCCAACCGATTGCGGCTTTGGTGCATGGGGTTCAGATGCAGCATGGATTTGGAAAGAAACAGGAATGCCGATGCCGAATTTCGCTGCTGGTGTTACCTTAGGGCCTGGTGGTAGCGGTGCTCAAGATGAACATCTACCAGTCGAAGACTATATCGATTTCATCAAAATCTATATGCTTTCAATGGTCAAGGCTTTAGGTTGAAAATCTCTATTAGATAGCGGGTCGCCAATGCTAGCGGCCCGTTTTAGATTAAAGAGATGCGTGAGACTATAGGGGGGCTTTAGCCCTTGAGAACCCCTCTCTTGCTACTGTTTGGTTTCTTCTTTTCCTCGACTATTGTTGATTAAATAGCGAAGAAATGGTTTAGCGCATTTTCCTTAAATAGAGCGACGAGAAAAGTCCGGCAACAAAGATGAGGACAGCGCCAAAAATAGTTGTCATATCTGGGTTTTCTCCGAGAACGGCAACACCAATGACAATGCAAAAGAAAATCCCAAAGAATTGGAAGACTGCATTCAATAAGGAGTGTCCTTTAGCCCAAGCGTAAGTTGAAATCACCTGCGCAACAATTCCTGTAGTCATAACGCCAGTCAAGGGCCAAATCCATTTGCCATGTGGAATGTGAAAAGGTTCGGGGGAAAAAATGATTCCAATTATTCCTGTGAGAAGTCCCATGAGCATGAAGTAAAAGACAGCTCTCTCACTGGGTTCCCCGTGCTCTCCGAGACTGCGAAGAAACCAATTGGTGCTTGCGCCCGCAAAGGCCGAGAGGATAGCGAGTACAACTCCTGTGGCATTAAAGCCTTCTGCTGAAGGACGTGCAATGAATAGAACACCAATAAACCCTAAAACGACAGCGCCAATGACAGGCCAATCAATGCGGTCCCCAGTGCGTCGAGAGGATATAACGAAGAAAGAGCAAAAGAGTAACGGACTAAGGTAGGAAATAGGTTGTTCAACGGAAAGCGGAAGGTAGCACAAGGCCCAAATCTCTAGAAGAAAGCAAAGGATGCCTGCTACGCAACGTTTTATGTGCGCCATCGGGTGCTTCGTCGGGAAGGGAACTCCTTGGTAAATCATAAGAGAGGCGACGCAGACAATCCCGAAGAGAGAACGCCAGAAGAGAATCTCGAAGAGAGTGAAGTAATTTGCACAGATTTTCGCTGACATGGACATCAGCGTAAAGAGAAAGCCTGAGACAAGAATCCAAAGAGAAACGGCCGGCATGGCACACCTGATAACTTTAGGGCGCTCTTTTAAAAAGAAAATAGCGCCTGAAATTGCGCCAGTTGTTCTAAAGAAAGCCAATCTGATAGGACGCGGATTCTAACGCAGTTTTATGCTATTTTTTCCTGAGAAATCCTTAATCAGGAGGTGTTTTGAGAACTCTCTCTGATTTCGACTTTTTCAGCAATTTTCTAGAAAAACTAAGTTAGCGTTTCTTTCTTAGGTAAAGAGATGAAAAAAGCCCAGCAAAGAAAATGACAACCACGCCAAAAAGCGCAGTAGAGTCAGGACTTTCACCAAAAGCCGCAATGCCTACGACAACGCCAAAGAAGATGCTTGCAAATTGAAAGACAGCGTTAAGTAAAGAGTGTCCTTTAGCCCAAGCATAGGTTACAAGTATTTGCCCGAGAAGCCCTGTTGTCATGACACCGAGAAGGGGGAAAATCCACTTGGCTCGTGGGAGGTGTATGGGTTCGGGAGAGAAAATCATCCCGACTATTCCTGCAACAAGCCCAGTGAGCATGAAGTAAAAGACAGCTCTTTCCCCAGGTTCTCCCTGTTGTCCGAGGCTACGGAGGAACCAGTTGGAGCACGCTCCAACAAAAGCTGCAGTGAGTGCAAGGGCAATGCCAATCGCATTAAAGCTTGCCGATGTTGGGCGTGCAATGAGTAAAACGCCAATAAACCCTAAGACAACAGCACCTATGATGGGCCATTCGATGGGTTTCCCTGCGTATCGGGAAGAAACAACAAAGAAAAAGCAGAAAATGAGAGGGCTAAGGTAAATAATAGGTTGCTCAACGGAAAGAGGAAGATAACTCAAAGCCACGATTTCTAAGAAGAAAGAACCAACGCCAGCTGCACAGCGTTTTAAATGCGAAAAGGGGTATTTCGTTGGAAAAGGGATTCCTTTGTGAACCATAAGAAGGGCGATGCAGATAATCCCGAAGAGAGACCGCCAAAAGGCAAGCTCGAAGACGGTGAAGTAATCCGAGCAAATTTTCGCTGACATGGACATCAGCGTAAAGAGAAAACCTGAGACCAGAATCCAAAGGGATGCGGCCGGCA
>CAZHBC010000011.1:0-12762 GCA_964530715.1 uncultured Sutterella sp.
GAGTACCTGGCTACGAACCAGGGGGTCGCGGGTTCGAATCCTACCTGGCGCACCAGAGTTTCAAGGCTCAGTTGCCTGACGGCGGCTGAGCCTTTTTTTAAAATTTAAACCTTTCCGCCATTTCTCCGTTGCAAAAAGCCGTTTTGCAACACAGATAGTCCCGCGCCGCCACAACCCTGCTGAAAATCTATTCCCCATGAGGGGAAACCCCTATAATTTCTTGAAAAAATAGTCGCAAAAAAAGATTGAAGACTTTACTGAAATTAATTTGATTTTTGGGAGAACCTCAATGAATAGACGTGCTCTTCTTATCTCCGTTGCAACGCTAGGCATCCTTGCCTCTTCTGCTGCTTGGTCTCGTAGTGCTGCCATACAAACTATTACATCGCCTATTTTTTCTACCAGCGAAGTAACACTCGAGAAAGTGCGTAATGCAATTATCCGTGGCGGACTTGCGAAGAATTGGCAAGTTGTTGAAGAAAATGGTCAGAAACTCACTCTCAAATACGTGAAAAAAGTTCACGTAGCTGCATGCGACGTCACCTACGACACAAAGAGCTACACAATCACGATTAACCCGATGACAACTCTGATTCAAGGGCCAAACGAAGTCCATCCAAAATACAATCAATGGGTTCGTAACCTCGATAAACAAATTCAGCTTCAGCTCACGAAGTAAGACGGCTTTCGGTAGAGGTAAATGGCTACCTCTACCATAATTTCTTAGATTGAAAAGTAGTAAGGGGAGAATCTATGAAGCGCTCAGAGTCCAAAGACTCGGCTTTCCGCGCCATCGAGGAGGCGAATTTTCTTGCGTGTTCGCCTTTTGTATTTCAAGCGACCTACTCACTTAGGGAATTTGGAATCTTCGATTACCTCGATCGTGCCAAAGACGGTGCAACCTTTGCAGAAATTCAAGCGAACATCCCCGTAAAACTCACGGATTACGCCCTGCGAGTTCTCACAGAACTCGGTTGCGCCTTCGGATTACTCACTCTCAAAGATAGCAAATTCCATCTTACAAAGAAATCTCTTTTCCTCTTACACGATGCAATGACGCGGGCGAATTTCGATTTTGCTCACGATGTTTGTTACAGAGGCCTTGACCACCTAAAAGAAGCGCTTCTCACAGGGACGCCCGCGGGGTTAAAGACGCTTTACCCTGGGGCGAAAACAATCTACCCTGTTATTTCAAAGTTGCCAGAACCCGCCCGCAAGAGTTGGTTTGAATTCGACCACTTTTATTCTGACGTCTCTTACGATGCTGCTCTTCCCGTACTCTTCAAGACACGAATTAGGCACCTATGCGACATCGGCGGGAACACGGGAAAATTCTCGATTAAATGTTGCAACTACGACACTTCCGTTCGCGTGACAATTTTCGATCTTCCCGAGCAGTGTGCAATTGCAAAAGAAAACGCTAGAAAAGCGGGACTTTCAGAGCGCATTGATACCTACCCCGTAGATTTGCTTGAAGGGAAACCTTTTGAAGAAAACGACGCAGACGTTTGGTGGATGAGTCAGTTTCTCGATTGCTTCGGAGAAAAAGATGTCATTTCGATTCTTCGTCGCATAAGGGCTGCAATGAAGAAAGATGCCCGTATTTGTATCCTTGAACCCCTCATCGGAGAGCAACCCTTTGCCATCGGGGATGCTTGTCTAAGTGCTTTCTCTCTTTACTTTACTGCACTTGCTAATGGCACAAGTAAGTTCTATACCTTGGATGACTTTAGGCGCTTTGCCGCGGCGGCGGATTTAGAAATTGAAGAGCAGCACGATGGTCTTGGCACGGGACACACTCTTCTCATCCTAAAGAGAGTCGACTGATGGAACTTTCTTTTGACGTACTCGATTGGTTAGCCGTCTCTCGTTCTGAAGAGAAAGGAGACTGCGTTTTGACTCCCGTAGGAGCCCCTAAACTCGAGGCGATTCCGAAGCGTCTACCGATGATGCTTTCTAGGAGAATGAGCCTAGGAAGTCGTTTTGCGGTTGAATGCGCCTTAGAGCTTTTAGAGAAACACGAGGTCGACGCCATCGTCAATGCAAGTCGCCACGCAGAGACGCCGCGCGGAGAGAAGTCCCTTTGCTCCATCGCAAAAGGAATGCCACCCTCTCCCACGGACTTTACGATGAGCGTACACAATGCGGCAGCGGGAATCCTAACGATTCATAAGAAACTCACTGTTCCTGTCGCAAGTGTTGCCGCTGAAGGGAACACATTTGAAGCTGGCCTTTTTGAAGCAACCGCCTTTCTCTCTGATGGAAAGGAAACTGTCCTTCTTCTTGACTACGAAAATACGCTTCCTCCCATTCTTGGGGCAAGGCTCCCTGCCGTAAAGGAAACCTTTGCCGTAGCAATCCTCTTACAGAAAGGGGAAAAGTTAAAAGCCACTGCCACGGCCATTGAAGAAACTGAGCCTGAGGCGCCCGACGCGCTGCAATTTATCGAGGGACTCGCTTCGAATGCGCGAAGCTTTACTGTTCGCTCAGGCCGGCATCTTTGGACTTGGAGGGTTAAGGCGTGAAAGAGACTCGAGAATTCTTTCTTATCACGCTTTGGCGTTACGTTGCGACATACACGGGATATGTCATCTTTGGCGTAGGCGCTCTCGGTCTTATGTTCGTGGGCTTTCCTCTCTTACGCCTAATACACAAAGATAAGCGAGAGCAGATTCTCGCCTCTAGGCGACTGACGAGTCGAGCATTTCGCTTCTTTGTTTGCTACGCATGTGTTTCCGGTGCCGCAACTATTAATCTTGAGAAGATTCGCGCGACGCCGCTACCCAAAACCGGAGCCATCATAGTTGCGAATCACCCAACGCTCCTTGATTACGTTTTTATCGCTTCTGTCCTCTCAGAAGTGGACTGTGTTGTTCGAGCAACGCTACTGAAGAATCCCTTTTTGGGACCCATTATTCGTGCCTGTGGCTATCTTACAAATGATGACCCTGATGCGATTTTTGAAGAATGCCGTAAGAGGTTTGCCAACGGAGACACTCTCCTTATCTTCCCTGAGGGAACGCGTAGCGTCCCTGGAACTGAAATGAAACTGCGGCGTGGAGCTGCGCAACTTGCCATTCGGTGTAACGTCCCCGTAGAAGTCATCCACATCGAATGCTCCGAATGGTGGCTTGGAAAACAACTCCCCTGGTACTCGATACCACGCAACAGACCGCGCTTAACACTGCGCTTTTTGCAAACGATTGACCCAGAGCGCTTTACGGATTCGGGTAAGACGATAACGGCACAAGCTGCCCGCCGTCTTACCGAGCATTTACACTTCCTACTAACAACAATAAAACCAACGGAGAATCACCATGGGCTCACTTGAAAGCCGCATTAAAGAGTTGATTGTCTCTAGCCTCAATCTTGAAGACATAAAGCCCGAAGATATCGATACAGACGCCCCGCTTTTTGGCGAAGGCTTAGGATTGGATTCCATTGACGCCCTAGAATTGGGGCTTGCCATTAAGTCAGAATTTGGCGTGGCTCTCTCTGGGCCCACAAAAGAGGTCCGAGATCACTTTAAGTCCGTGGCAACCTTAGCTGACTTTATTCGTTCTCAGCAGAAAGCGGAGTAAGGAGAGAGAACTATGTCTTTACCAATGACTCGAGAACAAATCTACGCAGAGCTAAGTAAACAACTCGTCGAACTCTTTGAAATCGACGCGGAGAAGATTCGGCCAGAAGCAAAACTCTACGAGGATCTTGACCTAGATAGTATCGATGCCGTAGACATGATTGTTCAACTGCAGAAAGTGATTGAGAAACGCTTTAAGCCCGAGGACTTCAAAAACGTTCGCACAGTAAACGACGTCGTTGACGTTGTTGAGAAGATTCTCGCTGAGAAGTAATCCATGCAAGCTGCGAAAGTAACACAAGGCATTCTGAGGGGTATTTTTATCCTTTGGCCCGTGTTGCTTCTCGCCTCTCTTTATAACGACGCAATTAGGCTTTTCTTTTGGGTAAGTCTCGCGCTTTTCCTCTTAAGACTTGCCTTACCAGGCGGCCCCCAAAACCGCGCCCTCCTCTTCGCAGATAAGGCAATGAGTTTCATGGGGGCGGCAATTTGCGCGGCTTGTCTTGCCTTTAATTTATCGATTCCAATTCTTTGGTATCCAGTTGTGGTGAATGTCTCGCTTTTTGTGGTCTTCACAGGATCCCTTTTCACAGAGCGCCCCGTCGTAGAAAGCCTCGCGAGGCTTGCCTACAAAGATAAGCCTTTCCCAGAAGAGGCCATCGGCTACACGCGGAAAGTCACCTACGTGTGGATTCTCTTTTTCCTCTTAAATGGCTCAGTTGCAACGCTTACCGCTCTCATTGCGGACGCAAAACTTTGGACTCTTTGGAATGGTTGCATAAGTTATGTTTTGATTGGAATTCTTGCCGCAGGGGAATATCTCGTTCGGAGGCGCGTATGCAAGCGGTAAGTTTCTCCGAGTGGCTCACAAGAAGAAAGCCCGAGGATATCGTCCGAACTGGAGAGAATCCCAAGAGCATTGCTGACCTAACACGCGACGCAGGACGCATTGCTTCCTTCCTTTCAAGAGTCGATGCAACTCGGATTGCCATTGTTACGGATGATGGCTACAACTTTGTTGCGGCCCTTTACGCAGTTCTCTCAGAAGGAAAGACCGCAGTCCTTCTTGGATCTCGTAAGAGCGTCCTTAATGGAAGAGATGCACTCTTTGACCTTGCTCTCGTTGAAGAAGAGGGGGGAAGTGAAAAAGAAGTTCTTCTATCCTCTCTAGTAGAAAAAGAAGAGGGAAAAGAACTAAACACGGTAAAGGAAGATGCAGCGATTCTCCTTTACACCTCTGGCTCTACGGGAAGCCCTAAAGCTGTCTTAAAGACCGTCTCTCTACTTGATGCAGAGGCACGCATTACAGCGGCGCTTTTCGGAGGGAATCTCATTGGAACTACGCTTGCAAGTTGTGTAGATCCCGCCCACCTCTATGGACTTACCTTTGCCATTTGGATGCCGATGTCGTTAGGGATTCCGCTTTACGGCAAGAGACTTCTTAGTCAAGAAGATTTCACAAGGTTAACGGGGCCCTTAGCCGTTATCGCAACACCGACTTTCTTACGCTACTTGGATACGAATCTCCCTGAGATAAACGCAAAGTTTCTTCTTTCCGCTGGCGGTAAATTAGAAGAGTCAGCCATCGCACTTGCGCACACTGCCTTTCATTGCGATGTCTCGGAAATTTATGGTTCAACCGAAGCGGGCGTCATTGGTACAAGACGCCACGCAATCGGTCGCGTTGAGACTCTTTGGGGCTTCTGCCCTGGGGTTTATTTAAAAGACACAGCAAACGATGTTGTGACAATCCGCACACCCCTTACAGAAAGTGGTCTCTTCACGCTTGAAGATCGTCTCAGTTTTGCGGATGCAACGCACTTCACTCTTCTTGGACGATTAGACCGTATTGTGAAAATCGGCGAAGAACGCATAAGTCTTGATGAAGTTAATAGCGTCGTTAAAGAAAAACTCGGGTTTTCCGTCTACGCAGTTGGCGTCAAACGTGGCACGCAGTGCCGCATCGGTCTTGTAGTAGAAGAAACAAAAGATCACCTTTTCATGCGGGAGAAAATCCCCGAATACTTAGAAGCCTTACGAGGCGCCCTACCACAGGTTGCTATGCCGCGATTTTGGCGTACTGTTACGCACTTTCCAACGAATGACCGCGGAAAACTAGACCGCAGGAAGATGGAGGCACTTTTCGATGATTAGCCTTGTGGAAATTGCGGGGAGCCGTCGTGTTACAGAGGACGCTTTTTCCGTGCGCCTAGCACTGCCGGAAGATCTTATTTGGTTTTCCGGACACTTCCCCGCGCAGCCTCTCTTACCAGGAGTTGCACAACTTGAATGGGTAATGCAATTTGCAAATGCGTGGCTTGGAAGCGTTCGACTAGAGGAAATTCAAACTGTAAAGTTCGTGCAACCTGTTCTTCCTCGGGAGACGCTCGAGCTACGCCTAAGAAAGAAAGAAATTAACGAGGCAGAAATTTCTCTACACTTCGAATACCACCTCCTTCAAGAGGGAATTGAGGAGACTACTATTTCTCTTGGTCGCTTAAAGGTGATGCGATGACCTATAAAGCGGCGGTTGTTATCCCCTGCTTTAATCACGCGCGTCCCCTCGAGGGCGTGCTTCGAGCTTTACGCCCCTTGGGGCTTCCCATCTTTCTAGTTGATGATGGAAGTAGGAAAGAAGAAGCAGATTTAATCGATGTAACACTTAAAGAATTCCCTGAGGTAACGCTCGTACGCCGCAAAGAAAATGGCGGGAAGGGCGCAGCTGTCATTGACGGGGCTCTTACCGCGGAGGCTTCCGGCTTCACACACATCCTTCAGATCGACTCCGATGGGCAACACGACATCACGGATGCGGCAAAACTTCTTAGCCTTTCTAAAGAAAATCCCTCGGCTCTGATTTCTGGCTTTCCCATCTACGATAAGAGCGTTCCAAAGGGGCGTCTTGCAGGTCGCTACATCACGCATTTTTGGGTATGGCTTGAGACCCTCTCCTCAACGATTGTTGACAGCATGTGTGGCTTTCGGGTTTATCCCTTAGAGGCGCTTCTTCGCATTGTGCGGCGTGAGAATCTAGGGCGTCACATGGATTTTGACCCAGAGATTTTGGTGCGTCTCTACTGGGATGCAGTTCCTATGCGGTTTATCCCAACGCGCGTCATATATCCAGAAGGCGGGACTTCAAACTTTGATGCTGTAAAAGACAATTGGCGCATCTCCAAGATGCACGCAAAACTCTTTTGCCGCTCAATCCCGATGTGGCCCAAGCTCATAAGGCGTGAGAGGAGCGCTCACTGGTCAGAGTTAGAAGAAAGACGGGGCCTTCTTGGAATGCAGTTTCTCTTAGCGCTCTATAGGCTCTTTGGAAGAAGAGTTTTCAATGTTGCGCTTCTTGCTCCCTTACTCGTATTTCGCTTAGTCGCAAAGGATGCCGTGAAGGCTTCTGATGCCTATCTAAATCGCATCAAAACAATCTATGCAGCAAAAGGCATAGAACCGCATGAACCTTTAACCGTCTTTCGACACTTTAAGCACTTCGCGGATTCAATACTCGATAAGTTTGCAAGTTGGACGGAAGGAACATCCGATGACCTTCCGCTACGCTTTGAAGACGAAGAAACAAAGAGCATTCTTACGCAAAAGGCGGGAGACTCTGGGAAGATTCTTTTTGTCTCACATTTAGGATGTGCGGAGGTTTGCAGGGCAGTTGCAGAAAATGATTACGAAGTCCCTGTTAATGCGCTTGTCTTTGAAAAGCACGCACCTCGGTACAAGGCACTAATGGAAAAAGTTGCGCCGCGTTCTCACATCCACCTCATTGCTGTGGATACGATAGGCGTAGAAACTGCCGTAGAACTCAAAGAGAAGTTAGATCGCGGCGAGTGGGTTGCAATTGCTGCAGATAGAACCCCTGTGAGAAGTGATGGGAAGATTGAACGCTCGGTTTCCGTTTCCTTCTTAGGAGAAGCGGCACCATTTCCAATTGGGCCCTATGTACTTGCCTCTCTCTTGAAAGCCCCAGTGTGCGTTCTATTTGCAAATCGCAGTGGGAACGTAATCTCTGTGAAGGCCCACCTATTTTCTGAAGAGGTTACCTTACGGCGCGCAACGCGTAGAAGAGATATCCTTTCCTATGCATCAGAATTCGCCTGCCTCTTAGAAGAAAGAACACTTAAATATCCTCTGGATTGGTTTAACTTCTTTAACTTTTGGCAAAGGGAAGAAAAGGATACGAGAAACCCAAAATTTGATGGGGTGAAAAACGGTCATGAATAAAGAAAAAGCCTTTACTGCTACTGTCGACATCGTCCCTTCCTTTAATGACACAGATCCGATGGGAATCGTTTGGCACGGGACCTATATTCGTTTCTTTGAGAAGGCGCGTGAAGTGCTTTTTCGCTCCATAAACTATGGCTACAAAGAGATGCGAGATAGTGGCTACGCCTACCCTGTTGTTGACGTTCACATTAAGTACCGCCGTCCTTGGCTTTTAGAAGCAAAGGCAACGGTGAAAGTGACGCTTACTGAGTATGAAAATCGCCTTGTAACCGAATACGAAGTGATCGATGTAAAAAGTAACACTCTCCTTACCACGGCCCGCATCGTACAGATGGCATTTGACCTTAAAACACGCGAAGGGCTACTTGAGTGTCCTGCTGTTCTTTTTGAAAAGCTTGGTGTTGCAAAACCTTAACGAGAGCCTCTAATGCAAATGGGACTAAAAATAAAATTTGTGCTTTTCACGATTGCTGGAATTTTTGCCACAAGCACTCCCTCTTTTGCAGGAGAGAGACTTACGGCTGATTTTACGCAAGAAAAGACACTTTCTGGCTTTAAAACGCCATTAAAGTCTTCAGGAAAAGTCGTTATTTTTAGCGATTTTGGCATTATTTGGCATCAATTGCGTCCATTTTCGACTATCACGAAAATTTCTCAAGACGCAATTGAAACGGAAAGCACCCCTGGGAATATTTCCGTTATTAAGATGGGAGAGAAGGCGCCTTCAGCTTCAATTCAAGAGTTACTTCATGCGATTTTTTCCTCTGATGAAGCTTCTCTCTCTAAAAACTTTGCCGTCACAAAAAATTCTCTTGGGAAGGGAAAGACCCGTCTCACCCTTAAACCCAAAAAAGAGGGGCAATTTAACCTTTTTAAAGAAATTGACCTTGTAAAAGGCGTAAATCTTGAATCCGTTCTCTTAGAAGACCCAACAGGAAGTAAAACTGCCATCACTTTTACTAACACGCACCGCAAAATAGTGTCAAAAGAAGAAGCCCGCCGTGAATTCAAAGGAAGATAAGAAACTACTCGCGTCTTGGATTGGAGCAACGCTCGTTGCTCTAGTGGTTGCGTTGACTTTTTTCTTTCGCGTGGGGCTTGAAGAGAACATTCTTACCCTAGTACCAGAAGATGCCGTTAATGTCCGTGTGGAAGAGGCAAATCGGAACTTTCTAGCCACCTTAGAAAGAAAAGTCTTCTTTGCTGCATCTGATGAGGGTACAGCCACGGCACTTGCGACAGAACTCACAGAATCACGCCTATTTACGCGTGTCTATTCCCGCATAACAAAAGAAGACCAAAAAGAGGTTTTTTCCTTCTTAAATACACACCGTTTAGCTTTTGTAGATTCGGAAACACAGAGCCTTTTAAAAGCTTCGGATGCAACGCATTACAACGCTTGGGTTTTAAGTCGTGTATTTAGCCCCTTTGCAGCCGTTGGAGCCGCGGAACTTGAAGCAGATCCCCTCTTACTTCTGCGCCGCTCTGAGAAGCGATTAATAGGAAATGCCCGCACTGCGAATCTTGATAACGGTTGGATTATTTCTCAGGATAAAGAAGGCAGAACGTACCGCCTAATTGAAGCGGAACTTAAAGGGGACATTTCCCTTACTGTTGGCGCAGAAAAAATCTCAGAGCTTCTTAAGAAAGTATCCGCCCAATACCCCGGAGCCACAATCGTTAAACAAGGGATTGCTTTTTACACGGCCGCAGGCGTCTTGAGTGCAATGCACGATGTTTCTCTCTTGGGGTCTCTTTCTTTCGCAGGACTCCTTCTTATTTTCTGGTTTGGCTTTCGAAGCGTAAGGCCTTTCTCTCTTTGCGTTCTTTCTATTGCAACTGGGCTTACCTTTGCGAGTGCTGCAACTTACCTCGTCTTTGGAACACTTCACGCAGCAACCCTTGTTCTTTCCACGAGTCTCATTGGAATTAGTGCCGATTACACGACATACTTCTTAACAAGAAGAATGCAGGCGGGCGCAACTGAGACTCCCATTGAGAGCCGTAATCTCTTAAAGAAAAGCCTCCTACACGCAGTACTAACTTCAAGCATTGCCTACGGCGTGATGCTCTTTGCGCCCCTTCCTGGATTAAGGCAATTTGCGCTCTTTGGTGCTGTGGGATTACTTACCTCTTGCCTTACCGTACTCATTGTTTTCCCCTTCGTTGTGACAGGGTTTAAAGCGCGTCCCCTTCCCTTACTTCAAATCTTTTCCTCGTGGACTTCTCTTTGGGAAAAGTACCCAGTTAAGGCCCGCGTGATTTGTCTGACACTAGCGATCCTTTGCGCCTCTGGAGTTGCTCGCCTTGAAACAAGTGACAGTCTCACAGCGATGCAAACGCTTGACACGGCACTTAAAGCGGATGAGGCAAAGTTCACGGAACTCTTTTCCCGCGACATGACGCAACACTGGTTTGTCGTTCTCGGGGATTCTGCAGATAAAGCTCTTCGCCTTGAAGCGACTCTTGAAGAGAAGTTAAAGAAAGCCATTAACGAGGGTGTGCTCTGTAGTTTTGATGCCTTCCCCATCCTCGGAGAAAAAACACAGAGGGAACTTCTTTCCTACTACAAGGAAAAGAGTCAAAACGTACGAACGGCTTTAAATGAAGTAGGTATCCCTCTTAAGGAATCAGAGGCGCCTTCCGTTCTTACGCTTAAAGACTATGTAGAAAGCCCCCTAGGAAGAGCAGCTGGCTTTAGAGTTACCCAACTTAGAGACGGTTCTGTTGCGCTCATTGTCACGGTTTCAAACGTAGAAAATGAAGACGCACTAAAAGCGATTGCAAGAGAAACCGAAGGCGTTACCTGGTACTCAAGGAAAGCCGCTTTTGAGTCTCTCTTTCACACGTGTCGCACGATGGTATCAATTCTTTTAGCTGTGGCTTTCGTGGGGATTCTTCTCGTATTTCTTAAGTCCTTTGGATTAAAAGCGGGATTCGTGGCTGTCACCTGTTCCGCGCTCTCTCTTGGAAGTTCTTTAGGAGCTATGGGGTGGCTAGGAATCCCGCTACACCTCTTTTCCCTTTTTGCGCTTATCCTCATCCTAGGGATTGGTATCGATTATGTCGTCTTCTTTCATAACCACAGGAACGCTGCAGCAAGTGTAAGTTTTGCCGTTACCATTGCGATGCTAACTACACTTCTGTCCTTGGGGATTTTGGTATTAAGCTCAACGGAAGCAATCTCTAACTTTGGTCTTGTTCTCTTTTTAGGTATTACGGCTTCCTACCTTATTGCTCCACTTGTGCTTACGATAAAAAAATGAAACGCGCAATTCTTCTTTTCGCTCTCGCAGCGCTTTCCTCTTGCTCAACAGTTGAGAAAAGAGAAGAGGCCCCCTACTTTTCAAAAGATACGACAGGATCCGTTATTAACTCTGATGTGGATTACGCAGAACGCCAGGCTCTCCTAGAAGTTCACTACGGAAAAAGAGTAGAAACGCTTCTTACGCAATCGGTAAGCGCAGGTGGCGCTCTTAAGATTGCAATCCTCTCAGGGGCAGGTTTGCCGCTCCTTACGATTCAAAGTAAAGAGGGCGTCCTTGAAGTAACAAAACACGTTCCTGCGAAGCTACCCTTTTCTCCCGCGCAGATTGTGAACGACTGTCTACTCTGCACCGCGACACCAGCAGCAATTGCAAAGGCAGTTCCTTCAGGTTGGAAAGTAAAAGACAAAGGAAAATCTTTGGAACTTATCGGACAGGACGAAACTCTCATCACCCGAGTTCAGAAAGAAGGCGAAAATTGCACGCTAGAAAACTTCTCATTTGGCTATCGCATCCGTACGATTACGCTTAAAGGGGAGCAGTAATGATTTATCTACATGCGATCAGTCTTATAAACGCCCTAGGAAGCGATATTCGCACCATTAGGGATAACTGGGCCCGCGGTGTTGCACCAGGCCTTACAAAGAGCGCTGCGTGGCTTGTCGAAGGAAAGAGCGCAGTCTTTGGCGCTGTTTCAGAAGAGCTCCCTCGGTTACCCCTTGGCTTTACGCGTGAAGCCACGAGAAACAATAGGCTTCTAGCTCTTGCTTGGGAAAGGGAAAAAGAGCGGTTTACTTCTCTACTTTCAGCCTTCGATCCCGCCCGTGTTGCCATCGTTCTAGGAACGAGTACATCAGGGTCAGACGAAGCCGCGCGTTTTATTGCGAAGCGCTTAAAAGGCGAAGACGATCCCGACTACGATGCGAGATCTCAAGAGTTCGGAAACCCTTCAGAATTCCTGCGTCGTTACTTATCTCTTACGGGTCCCGCTTACACCATCAGCACTGCCTGCACGTCAAGCACACGGGCCATTGTGAGTGCCGCAAGGCTTATCGAGGCTGGCATTGTTGATGCAGCGATTGCAGGAGGCGTTGACACATTAGCGCAAAGTGCGATTAACGGCTTTAATGTACTTGAAGCCTTAAGCCCAAACCTTTGCAAACCCTTTGCCAGCAATCGAGAAGGAATCACGATTGGAGAAGGCTCAGGTCTCTTGTGGCTTGATAAGAATCCTTCCCCCATATTTCTTGCAGGATTTGGGGAGAGCTCTGATGCCTATCACATCTCCTCCCCAGAGCCTGAGGGCCGAGGGGCGGAAGCTGCAATGCGAGAGGCCCTCGCACGCGCAAATCTTCAGCCAGGGGATATTGATTACATCAATGCGCATGGCACTGCAACGCTCTTAAACGATGCGGCTGAGGCTAAGGCGATTATGCGCACCTTTGGCGGGAAGACTCCCGTTACATCAACAAAGAATCTAACTGGGCACACCCTAGGGGCAGCTGGCGTCACAGACGCAGGTCTCTCAGCCCTCCTACTCTTAGATCGTGAAGCTACTATCGCAGGGCAATTTATGGATGGAGACGTCTTTGATCCAACGTTACCTACCATTAACGTTTTAAAAGAGAGAACGACCATTGCAGCAAACTTTGTTATGAGTAATAACTTTGCCTTTGGTGG
>CAZHBC010000011.1:12862-17731 GCA_964530715.1 uncultured Sutterella sp.
GCGATTTCTGGAGGGACTGTCGTTTGTGAAACAAAGGCAAGTCGCGATGGCAAACTCCGTCTATTCCGACGGGAAGATGGAAGTTTTAATGTCACGCTTCTCATTGAACTTATGGCACAGACCGTAGGCGTTTGGGCTGGCGACAAGAGGCTCGCAACAAATAACGCCTCTAAACCCGAAGGAGAACAGGACGCAGAACTGGGGCTCCTTTTAAGCGCCCGTAACCTTAAGGTGGCAGTTTCTGAAATCCCTGAAGGTTCACTCCTTACAACCACAATGAGGCTACTTATTGATGAAAGTAGACTCACATCCTTTGAAGGAAACGTTTCCATTGGAGAAAAGGCAATCGCCACGGGTAGGTTGAATGTTTTCCAACCGACGAAAGATGAACTAAAAGCGCTTTTTCCAAAGGGCCAAGAAAATAAAGAAGCTTAAAGGAGAGTAATGATGACCATTCGAACCGTTTTAGTGACAGGAGCGAGTCGCGGAATAGGGAAAGCCTCAGCCATTGCTCTTGCGAAAGATGGCTTTGACATCGTCGTTCACTGTAACACAGGCGTTGAGAAAGCCCTGGAAGTCGCAAAAGAAATTGAATCCCTCGGTAGAAAAGCCCGCGTCCTCTCTTTTGATGTTTCTGACACGGCCGCGGCAAAAGAAGCAATAGAAAAAGATATCGCAGAGAACGGCGCCTATTGGGGAATACTCTCTAACGCTGGCATTGCTCGAGATGGCGCATTTCCAGCACTGACGGATGACGATTGGTTTCGGGTTATTAATGTTGACTTAAACGGCTTTTATAACGTCATTCACCCAGCACTTATGCCAATGATTCACCTAAAGGATGGTGGCCGCATTGTGGCGATGAGTTCTGTTTCTGGCATCATGGGTAATCGCGGACAAACCAATTACAGCGCTGCTAAGGCGGGTCTCATAGGAGCTGCCAAAGCGCTTGCTACAGAACTAGCGAAGAGAAAAATTACCGTCAATTGCGTTGCTCCTGGGCTCATTGAAACTGAGATGACAGAGATGATTCCAGAGGCCCGAGATGCGGCTCTTGCTATGGTTCCCATGAGGCGCATGGGTAGGCCAGAAGAGGTTGCAGGAGTCGTGAGTTTCCTTTTTAGTGAGAAAGCCTCTTACGTAACTCGGCAAGTGATTTCTGTTAACGGAGGCATGCTATGAGTGAAAGACGTGTTGTTGTCACAGGGATGGGTGGCGTCTGTGCCTTTGGAGAAACCTGGAAAGAGATTTCTAAAAAGTTTAAAGAAGGAAAGAACGCCGTTAAATTTCTTCCCTCCCTTAAAGAATTTGAAGGGCTAAATACCTACCTTGCGGCTCCCGTAGAGAACTTCACCCTTCCTGAAACCTACACGAGAAAAAAGATTCGTTCGATGGGACGTGTCGCACTCTTTTCTACACGGGCGACAGAACTTGCTCTCAGAGAGGCTAATCTCATTGGAGACCCCGTTCTCACGAACGGTCGCACAGGAATTGCCTTTGGATCTTGCACAGGGAGTTCCGACGCAGTCTGCGACTTCGCTCGCATGATGACAGAACACACAACGCGCTATATCACTGCGACAAGTTATGTACGGATGATGCCTCACACAACGGCTGTGAATACCGCTATCTTCTTTGGGATTCGCGGGCGAGTCATTCCAACCTCTTCTGCCTGCACTTCTGGAAGTCAAGCAATTGGCTACGCTTGGGAAGCCATTCGCAATGGCTACGCTGATGTGATGGTTGCAGGTGGCGCAGAACAGTTCTGCCCCTCAGAAGTCGCAGCATTTGATACGCTTTTTGCAACCTCTGTGAAAAACGACACACCGGAAGTTACACCCTCGCCCTTTGATGTGAATCGTGATGGCCTTGTTATAGGCGAAGGTGGCGGTGCGCTCATCTTAGAAGATTTAGAACACGCCAAGGCGCGTGGTGCACACATCTATGCAGAACTCATTGGCTTTGCGACAAACTGTGATGCAACACACATCACGCAACCCAACGCGGAGACGATTGAGATTTGCATGAGAGATGCCTTATCGATTGCAAACATCACTCCCTCAGATATCGGCTACATTAACGCACACGGCACAGGAACAAAGCGTGGCGATGCGGCTGAAGGGCGTGCGACCGAAGCAGTCTTTGGAAGCGAGACGCCAATTTCTTCCCTTAAGAGTTACCTCGGGCACACGCTTGGCGCCTGCGGCGCACTTGAAGCGTGGTTCACAATTGAGATGATGAATGAGGGCTGGTTTGCGCCAACAATTAATCTTGTGAGTCCAGACCCCGCCTGCGGGAATCTTGCGCACATTCAAGGCAACGGCCTCGCGCTACAAACCGATTGCGTTATGACAAATAACTTTGCCTTTGGAGGGGTAAATACTTCCCTTATCTTTAAGCGCTGGAACTAGACAAAGTTAATAGTTCTGCTTACTAGGAATAACGCCACGCACACCGCCCCGTGGGTTCGCGACATCACCTGCGTACCGTGGAATTACATGAACGTGTACGTGAAAGACAGACTGACCCGCAGTCTCGCCCACATTGACTCCGATGTTGTAACCATCGGGCTTATAAGTGGCGTCTAGTCTTTCCTTGACTCGATTTAGCATTTCTTTCAGAGAAGAAAACTCCTCTTCTCTTAAATCAAAGAAGCTTGCAACATGACGTTTCGGGATAACAAGTGTGTGACCCTTTGAGACAGGGAAACCATCTTCTAGCGCAACCCAAAAATTGTTCTCAAAGAGAAATTTCTTCTCAGAAATCTTCCCACAAAAAATGCATTCGTCTGTCACGAGTATCTCCAATTCGATACGAACCCCATGTTTGACGCGATTTCAATCATGGGAGAGAAATTACTGCGAAGCTGGCTCTCAAACTTGTCTTCTGGAATCTTGCAGATCTCTTCTACCGTTAGATGCACCGCGCAGTAATCTTCGAGTAGTTCCGATGGCTTCTTAGCCTCATGGTGATGAATGTAGAACCGCAGCGCATCAAGCTGAAACGCTGCGTAGCGTGGTAAGTAGAAATCAAGATCAGGAAGCCTATCGCTCTTAGCGGCGTTGACAGTGGCAGTAGCAGGAATGAGGTTCCACAACTGGTCGTGAGAAACAAAACTCCATGGGACAAAGTGATCTAACTCGTAGTCCGCCGGGCCAAGCATTGCGCCAGAATAAATGCAATGCATGGGGTGAGCCGCGAGGATTTCATTCCAGAATTTCGTTTGCTTGGTAAGAGGAGCACGCTTTGCTAAGGGAATGATTTTCCCAGCGATGTTAGGAACGTTAGGATTCTTTTTCTGAAGGTATTGACACAGATGCCAGTAGGTAAAGTCTCGCAAGATTCCTAGGTGTTTCTTAAAGTACGAAATCCAATTGGGATTAATCTCAATCGAGGCACCCCTAATGGAATAAAGGCAATTATTTTTGAAGTTCTGAGACTGCCTTCTGACTTGTGTGTCACTACTAGAAAGATTCCACGGGGAAAGAAAACGATATGGGACATAACGTCTTAGGTTCTTTACCTTCTCTTTAAAGTCCTTTGATGTTTGCGTGATTGCGTGAATTTCCGTGTGTGTTGGAGCGTCATCGTTATAAAGACGCTGTAGTTCACTCAAAACGGCAGGAATTGAATCGCTCACTCCAAAAGAGAGACGGCATACCAACACAGGATACCAAGTCCACTGCAACATTCTTTCCGTGAGCCGCTCCATCGGGATTGATGTGTTTCCTGCCTCAACTTCATCGAGGATGGAAAGAAACCAATAGAACTTATAAGTCGAAGAAACGTCTCGGAAGAGCCCGTTGATTGGACCGACATCTAGACCGTTTTCTTGCGGGAGAATTTGTGGCGACATATCAAGCTTCATTCAGTGGCAAGAGGAATGTATTGCTTCAAATATTCACGCATACTATCTTCAAACGCATAAACAAAACATCCGCGAATACCCCGTGTGAGCATGACCTTATAGCAGTTAATCACATATTCGAGAAATTCTTCATCTCCTTCAGGTGTCCGTGAAATACCATTTTTCATGTTTGTGTCAAAAGATTTGTCTCGGACAGCAATAATCTTCTTTGTTGCTGAATCGTAATGAATGTCGGGACCAATAATGACTCCAACATATGCCAAGTCAAAACCTTGCGTTGTATGCACGCACCCAATTTCGCGAACTGCATTCGGACTTGTAATCCAACCACTTAACTGAGAATTCCAACGGTACCATTTTCCCTCAATTTGAATATCAAATGCTTTTTTATCGTTCTTTGAATTCCATTTCCAAGCATAGCCAGCAACCACGCGGGAAAAGCCCTTCCCCGTCGAGTCGTCACTCTCGCTTTGGATTGCTTCTAACATTGGAGCAAAATGCTCATACAAGCGAAAATCGTAGTTCTTAACGTCCCTTCTTTTAGCTGTTCCCCGAAGGATTTCATCGATATATTCAACGTAAGACGCTCCTCCTTCGCAACGCATCTGCGTTGTTAAAGCTAAATCTTCAAACCTACCTTTCTCTGCAATTTTCTTTTGGAACTCGAGAGCAGAGATATCTGCTGGACGAACCGACTGTGCCGCATCATAGAAAAGAATCTGACACTTACTTTGTTTCAGAATCCAATCCAATGTCGTTGCCGTACTTGAATTTAAATCGAGCGCTCTTGTTGTAGCGTCAAAGGTACCTAGCCAAGAAATATTCCTTCGTTGCTGCAATCGATGCGCCTCATCGACAATCAGGACATCGTACTTTTCCCTAGCAACATCCGTGGGGCCAATGACAAGTTTTCCTGCACTGATTCCATTAGCCTTGAGTTCCGACCTCAACGTCTCTTTAAAAACCTTTTGAAGAGTTTCTCTAAGTGATGTCATTGCCAC
>CAZHBC010000012.1:0-9083 GCA_964530715.1 uncultured Sutterella sp.
TCACGGTTATTGATGAAGCAAAGCTCTTAGAGATGCTTGGGAAGGGGAAAGAAGAGGTTGCTCCGGCACAAGCGAGTCTCTTTTAACCTGTGCCGGCACTGTGCACTTCTTTTAAAGAATTGATTTAAGTTTCTCGACAACTTCGACATCGGCGGGAAGCCAGGCGACGCTATCAAGTTCTTCCTTCGTGAGCCACTTCATTGCTTCATGCTCAAGCAATGCGACATGGCCATGATCAATGGATGCGAGAAAACAGTGCATCGTTAGATGGAATTTCGGATAGTCACACTCAACAGTTGTGACTAATTTTTCAGGGACAATTGTCACATTGAGTTCTTCTTGAATCTCGCGAACAATGGCGTGTTCCGCAGTTTCGCCCGGTTCGATTTTTCCCCCTGGAAATTCCCAGCCATCTTTAAAGTCACCATATCCTCGTTGCGTTGCAAGAATCTTTCCATCGTGATGAATGATGGCTGCAACGACTTCAATTGTCTTCATGAAGGAATCTCCGCTGTTATGTAATCGTAAATCTCTTGACGAACTGGGTTCGCAAGTTTATAGCTAATTTCAAAGGCGGGTTGACCACTGTCAAGATTGATTGAAGTAGGTTCTCCTTGAGCCTCAATTTCACCGAGGAAGTAAAAAGATTTTGCTCCGTCATTGTCATTTTTGTCTCGGCGAATGAAAAGATAGATGCGATTTCCTTTATCCACCGGAGTGCGTTTGTAAATGTGATCGGCGTCCTTTGAATTAGCTCTACGGTTTGATTTCGATAAAGCAATAATTTCTTGTGAAGATACAAAACGGTCGTTGTAGGCTAGAGCGTTCGCATCTTTGTGATAATTGATAAACACGGGCAGTGTCTTTGTTCCTTCATCGTATTTATATCCGCCGATGTTTTGACCATTGACATTCTTTTCCCAGTTCAGCAATCGGCATACATCTTCATAGGTATATTTCTTATTGAGAACGAAGTCAGTTCCCTTATAGCTATCTCTGTAAAGAGAATGGAAACGATTCTTCATGAAGACGAGCAGCTCTTCTAAAAAGACGCGTAAGGTTGGATTTTTTTGAATTACCTGCTTAAAACGGTTTGACACTTTCCATTCGCCATTTCCATCGGACTCTATAAAAACACAATTTGTGCGCGATTTTTTTATTCCCTCTGTTATTACAAAATTATTTGTAAGGACTTTCTCTACATTGCTTAGATGTTCTTCGGAAACTTTCCTTCTGTACTGTTTGGAAAGAGTGTTCCTAAGATATTGCTTTAGGGAATTTTGATTCGTCCCCGAGAGCAGCGCTTCAAGAATTAGCACTTCTGAGATTCTCTGTGCTTTTCCGAGTTGTTTGGAATAAAAACAGAGCATTTCTTCAGCCTCTGCTGATATTTGAGCTTTGAACTCGCTGTCGTATTTTTTGAGAAAGGTGTAGTAGGAGCCGAACTTCTCAAATATCTTCGTTACATCGATTGAGTTGTGTAACTCAAAATCTATTAAGGTGGGTCGACGGCCAAGTTTGAACTTTAGGGTCTTGTATGCAGAAGTCAAAATCTGTGTTGTCATGGTTTTGGCCGAGTCGATAGCACGGTAAATTCTCTGTCGTGTGATTTCATCGAAACGAACCGTTGAAGCTCCTGGAATCAATTTATGCCCGACAGTGACAAATTTGCGAAGGGTGTCTTTGTTATAGGAATTGTCTCCTGAGAGAGCTATTGGAATGAGATAGTTGTTTTGGTAGTTTCCAATAAAGTCAAGAACGACGACGAAATTTTTATCTTTAGCTTTTCTCAGGCCTCGACCAAGTTGTTGAATGAATATGATTGAACTTTGGGTCGCTCGAAGAAGAATGACTTGGTTGATTTCTGGAATATCAACGCCTTCGTTAAAAATGTCAACAGTGAAAATGTAATCAAGCGCATTTTCATCTCTTGTTTCCTGAGTTAGTCGTGCAACTGCGGCCTCTCGCTTTTCCGGAGAGTCAGAGCCAGAGAGAGCGATTGTTTGGTAGCCTCTTGCATTGAACTTCTCCGAGAGTTTTTCGCATTCATCAAGTCTTGAGCAGAAAACAAGCCCTTTAACTCGCTTGCCGCTGTATCCAAAGAACTTTGATTTCTCAATAATGTGGCGTACTCGTTCTTCACTTGTGAGTTGATTAAAAGTTTGAAGCGCGTCCATTACTTTGTCATTGACATTCAGATCCGTAATTCCAAAGTAGTGGAAAGGACAGAGTAGATTTTCTGCGAGGGCCGTTTCTAGTCGGATTTCATAAGCAATATTGTGATGGAAAAGTCCATAGATATTGTAGCCATCAGGTCTGTCAGGACTTGCTGTCATGCCAAGCCAAAACTTAGGATCAAAATGCGACATGATGTTTTCATAGCTTTTTGCTCCTGCTCTGTGTACTTCGTCAATGACGATGAAATCAAAGGCTGAAGGATCATATTGCTTCAGCGTCTCACTTTTGGACATTGATTGCATCGTTGCAAATAAACAGTCAGCATCAAAGTCTTTCTTATTTCCTGAAAGCAATCCATACGATTTGTATTGACCTTTAAGAACAAGCTTGAAGCTAGCCATCGCTTGCTTAGCAATCTGCTCTCGATGAACTAAAAAGAGGAGGCGCTTTGGTTTGATTTTTTTAATGGCAAATGCCGCGGCAAAAGTCTTTCCTGTTCCGGTTGCAGAAATTAATAGTGCGCGTCTTTCCCCAGCGTCGTACATGTCACAAACACGTTTTACAAATTCCTGTTGCATGGTGTTTGGTGTAAAAGTCGCTGCGTTTACGACAGCTGACTCTTGTTCTCGGATTTTCTTGGTGTTACACCATTGCTCTTCATAAAAGTCAATGACTTTTTCGAGCGGAAGACTTTCTGGTTCTTTCCAGAGCTTTTTGAATTCATCGAGTAATTCGCTTGCAAAACGTCCTTCCTCATTAGAGACTAGCCGCGCGTTCCATTCTTGGTTGGTTGTGAGAGCTGTGGCTGTCCAGTTTGAACTTCCAAGGATGATGTGAATTAAATCTGTGTTTCTAAAGATATAACCCTTGGTGTGAAAACCGGGATTTTGCATGTGTTCGCAGCAGTAGAGTTTGACTTCAATATTCTTAAATTGAGCAAGTCGTCGCAGAGCCTTAGGTTCTGAAAATGATTTGTAGTCCGTTGTAAGAACTTTCCCAGGGATATTTTTCTTTTCAAGCTCAGCGAGCGTCATGAGAAGCGGCTCAATGCCTGAGTGCGTGATAAAGGCAACGCTAATAAAGAATTCACTGCAATGAGTTAACTCGTCTTCAATCGTGTTAAGCACCTTAATGCCGTTCTTCTGGTCATTTCGCAGAAAACGAGGTTCGAGTTCTCCGTAAGGTGTTTCTTTATTTCCTTCAATAAAAGCGGAGCTAAATCCATTTTCCAGGGCTATTTGAGTGTTTTCGTTCATCGCGTTTATCCCCCTAATTTCTCTTACCTTATGGATTGCAGCTTACGCGACTTAACAGGATTTGGGTATGGTTATTTCACGATGATTTGAGGTATTACCCGGATACCTAGAAAAGAAGGGAGGAATTTTGAGTCTTTAAACCTTATGTGCGGCATTTCTTGTTTTCGTGGGCGGTTTTCTTAAACGCGTTAGCGGTCCGTTTTCTTAAACACGTTAGCGTATGACATTCTGCGTAACGACTCCGTTCAAATCACTGTTGCCGTTGTCGTCGCTTTTGTCGGGCCAGAACAGACTGTGTGTGATTCACTTAATTTAAAGTTTGAGTTCTAATAAGACACTGAAAATTTTTCAGATGTCGTGTAATAAAATTTGCAATAAAACTTTTGTACAGGATCATTTAGTCATTCTTTTATTATAATTTTGATATTTATCAATATTCTTCCATTTTTCTGAAATGAGTATTACATAAAATTGCAATAAATTATATACTTCCATTAGTAGTAAAATTATTTGGGTTGTTTCGGTTCTTTGTGGGGTTTGTTATGTTTAAGCGTCTTCTAGTTTCTCTTATTGTCTTCCTTCTTACGCTTCTCGAAATCGCACTTAAGCTTGTCTTTCTTATTCTTTGGCCCATACTTTTCGTTGCTGAGCGAATTGAGCTCTCTGGTTCACCTGTTGACCCAAAAGAAGAAGATAGGATTTTTTGGATTGTTCATCGTCACAACGATATTTTTTAGTGTTTTCGAAGCGCACAAATTCTTCCCCATGGCAAACGACAAAAAGGTCTCAGCCTATTTTGTTCGTTTCTTCCTTGGGGTAAGGAGGGTTAGTCAGGGCTGCGCCTTTCTTTATTCGCTCTGGCATAGACAAACCTGTCAATAATAAAAAGCGCGCCACAAACCGCAGGCGTACTGCCTTTGGTTCGTGGCGCGAGTCTCCCCTAAAAAATTCTTATTCTTGTTAGTGGGCTATTTCGCTAGCGTCTCGTTCCGCTTCTAGTTTACGAATGTGCTTCAAGAGGAGTTTTCCTTCCTTGCGAGCGATGTCGTTATCGGCGTTGACGAGTACTTCTTCGTCTGCCTCAGGATCTGAAAGGAGCCTGAACTGCTTCTCGTGCCCTGCAAGCGACTGCTTGTAGTTCTCGAGTTCAAATTGGAAGTGAAAGCGGTACCAGCAGGTAATCTTTCTCACGACCGAGAGTTCCCTCTCTAGCCACTTATTCTGTGCAATGGCAATGAGTGTTGTGTGATAGTTTTCATGTTCTTGCACAAAGGCCTCAGAATCGTTTTCCTTTAAAGCGGTTTTCATGCGCTTTAGGATTTCTCGCAGCGTGTCAAGCCCATCGGCATCGATTCTCTGATGCGCAAGGCGGACGGCAACACCTTCGAGAGCAAGCCAGATTTCAAGGTTATCTGCTAGGTCATCCGCGTTAATCGTTTTCACATACGTTCCGCGCCGCGGCGTCGATTCGACCAATCCTCGAGACTCTAAGCAGAGTAGGGCTTCTCTTATTGGCGTACGGCTAATGCCAATCATTTTCTCTAATTCTTGTTCGCGGAGCCTTGTGCCCGCTTTAATCTCCCCCTTCGTGATAAGTTCTTCAATGAGGTCAACTGCCTGCTCGACTAGTGTACGAGTAGAGATTTCTGGAGTTTTCGGATTCATCATGCTTTAACTGCTTTCCAGATATAGTATTTTCACTCATGTTTTTTTAAGAATTAAATCCCAAATTTGAGAAGTATCTCTTGCAAAAACATCTGATTTTTAGAACCAATCCCTGTTCAGAAATTTTTAAAACTATTCTTTGTTTGTTTTAAAAACAAGTGGTTTAAATATTTCTGTACGCAAATTATTTTAACGCAAATATTTTGCATATGTTGGATTTATTTATTTGTATACTGTATACAAAATTGCGACGAGAATTTTTATCGGAATTTTCATGAGTATCACCCACGTCCTTACGGGGCTACTGAGGTATTTGAAGCGCATAGTGCTTTAAAAAGAAAGGAAAAGAAAAACTTTGTCGCTTTCGAATTTTCTCAAATGAGAAACTCTGAGAGTCTTCCTTGGATTTGACCCTAGGGAATTGAAGAAGATAAATGGCAAAACCCCTTAAATTTTTCTTCAATTTCGGTGGTATTTCAGAGACTACTAGCGTAGAATCTCGAGCCTGTTACTCGCTCGAGAGGTTGGATTTCTCATAGCCTTCTTTGGGTGAAGTGACAGTGTTTTCTTCGTGCGCCTGGTACGGGCGCCTTAATTATTAAGAGGAATTTATGGTCATTATTCGTTTGTCTCGCACTGGCGCTAAGAAGCGTCCGTTCTACAACATGCTCGTTTGCGACTCTCGCGCTCGCCGCAATGGTCGTTTCATTGAGCGTATTGGCTTTTACAACCCGTTGATCGCCGAGGGTGCACAGCGCCTTACGTACGACGCTGCTCGCGTGCAGTTCTGGGTTGAAAAGGGTGCGAAGTTAAGCGACACAGTTGCTCGCATTTTGAAGGCTGACAAGGCTACGAAGCCTGCCGCCGCTGCCGAATAACGCTTTAGTAGGAAAACGGAGACAAAAGAAAGTTTTCTCGCGAACGCACAGTCGGCCTTAATGCCGTGCCACACGTGTCTTAAGCACACTCGAATGCGTTTAGGCCTCTTTCCTCTTAACTGAAGAAGCGTTCGGTATCTACGTGAAGATTTTCAAGGTGTCTTAATTTTTCTTACGGCTTGTTGTCGGTAAAATGAACGGACTTACGAAAGTGGGTCCGTTTTTTATGTCTAAAGAAATTGCTGATTGGGTAGAAGTTGCTAAAACCGCAGGCGCCTATGGCGTCCGTGGGGACGTGCGTGTTGTACCGCACGAAAGCGGTGTTGTTTTAAAGACTGCAAAAGTTTGGCGCTTTGTCGGGAAAGATGGAAAAGAAGAAATCCTTCACCCCGTTTCTATTCGGATGCAGTCTGGAATTTACCTTGTTCACTTTGACGCAATTCCCACGAAAGAAGCTGCAGACTCTCTTCGGGGGCGGATTTTCGTACGCCGCTCTGACTTCCCAAAGACGGAGGCTGGAGAACACTGGGCCGTAGATGTCATAGGCTCCACTGTAAAGAATAGGGAAGAAGTGACGCTAGGCACAGTTACGGGTTTTGACAGTAACGGCGCACAGGACATACTTGTTGTAAAAGATTCCGAGGGGCGCACAAGGCTCATCCCCATGGTTAAAGCCTACATTGATGCAATCGATACTGAGAATCACCTTGTCAAAGTCGATTGGGAATTGGATTGGGATTAAAGAAGAATGCGCTTTGATGTCATCACACTTTTTCCAGAGATTTTCGCTTCTGTCACGCACTATGGCGTCACAGCACGCGCAAAGACTCGGGGCCTTTGGACGATTCACTTTTGGAACCCAAGAGACGTTGTCACAGATCTACACCGCACGGTGGACGATAGACCCTTTGGGGGTGGCCCCGGAATGGTGATGTTGGCTGACCCTCTTGCTCGCACCGTAGATCTCATCCGAGCCGCGGGAAACACGGGTCCTGTCATTTCCTTTGCACCGGCGGGTAAGAAAATTGATGAAGCTCTCGTCTCCTCGATGAGCGGAAAGAAAGAGAATTCTTTTATCCTCGTCTGTGGTCGCTACGAAGGAATTGACGAGAGGTTTCTTGAGACGTACGTCGATATGACGCTTAGTCTCGGGGACTTTGTCTTATCTGGCGCGGAACTTCCCGCATGTGCTCTCATGGATGCGATTGTGCGGAAACTTCCAGGCGCAATTAAAGAGCAATCTGTAGAGGATGAGTCGTTTTCCACAGGGCTACTTGATGCTCCGCACTACACAAGGCCTGAAGTTTGGCGTGACTTGGCGGTCCCCGAGGTGCTACTCACAGGGCACCACGCCAACATCGCCCGCTGGACCCGCGAGAAATCCCTTCTTGCGACTAGCCAAAGTCGCCCAGATTTGATTAAAATAGCGCGCTTACTCGGACGCTTGACGCCCGAGGATGAAGCATTTCTTAAAAAGATTTAGGATTTGCTTTTTTTGGTGTCTTTGTTTGAGCAAAGACGATTTTAAAATCCATCCTCTGACCGACGAAGAACTCAAATACGTACGGCTAAGATGGTAACGGAGAAACCGATGGATATCATCAAGACTCTTGAGCAAGAAGAAATTGCTCGTCTTTCCGAAGGAAAGAAATTCCCGGATTTCCGCGCCGGTGACACAGTTAACGTTCTCGTTAACGTTATTGAAGGTACGCATAAGCGCACACAGGCCTATGAAGGCATCGTGATTGTGAAGCGTAACCGCGGACTCAATACCTCTTTTATCGTTCGTAAGGTTTCGAACGGCGAGGGTGTTGAACGTACGTTCCAGTTGTATTCGCCGACAATCGCTTCGATTACAGTGAAGCGTCGTGGCGACGTGCGTCGTTCTAAGCTTTACTACTTGCGTCAGCGTTCGGGCAAGTCCGCACGTATTCGCGAGCTTCTTACGAAGAAAGTTCAGGAAGCGTAATTGCTTTTTTGGGCAGGATTCGAAAGAGGGGACTCAGTGGTTTTGGGTCCCCCTTTTTATACCTTGTGAATCTAACTTGGTGAGAATCTTTCTAAGACGTAGAAAGATTAATGTTTCTCGGAACTTGCGCTCTTCGTCGTGCCGTTTTCAAAAAGTGCTGCAACATCGATTGCGTCGAGTTTGTAGCTTTTCCCGCAGAATTCACACTTCACTTCAATGGAGCCCCGTTCGGAGACGATTTCCTTAGCGGTCTTTTCCCCTAGGTTCTTTACCATTGCTTCAATGCCTTCTTTCGAGCACCGGCAACGAAACACAGGGACTGCTCCCCCTAAGACGCGTGGGTTATCTTCCCAGAAAAGCCTCTGAGAAAGGGTATCTGCGTCTAGCGTTAGGATTTCTTCCGCCTTTACGGTTTCAGCAAAAAGCGTGATGCTCTTAAAACCATCTTCTTCTTTTGGTGTGGCGTCGTCCGTAACGACGACATCTTCATGAATGCCACCTTCCTTGGGGAT
Source organism: uncultured Sutterella sp. (assembly GCA_964530715.1). Lineage (GTDB taxonomy): Bacteria > Pseudomonadota > Gammaproteobacteria > Burkholderiales > Burkholderiaceae_F > Duodenibacillus. Next base: position 8,459 of record CAZHBC010000012.1, read on the forward strand.
TCTCTGTAAGAGTACGCCACCACAGGCGGAGTTATTTGCGGCTAGCCAAAGGCGGGTCTCCAGTTGCTCGGAGTGTGTCATGTAGTTTTCTAGCGTTGCTTCAACGCCGCTATCTTCGAGGACCACAACGCCTTGATAGGGTTGTTCTCCGACGCGACGGTCAGCAGCGTCAAGAATCACAGCGCAGCGTCCACGCCCGTTGACGTTAACGAGGTCTTTAAAAGAAATGACTTCAGGGATGGTCTCAGCTGCGACTCTCAGTTGTGCTGTGGCTCTTACGACAAGCCCAGTTCTTACTTCTACGATCGCAAGTTTCACAGGGCCATCCCCCTGTAGTTGCAAGACGAGAGCACCGTTAAATTTGAGGCCCGCGGCGAGCATGATGGCTCCTGCGCACATCTTCCCTAAGAGTTCTTTCACGGCTGTGGGAAGATTCTGGTTTTTCATCATCTCTTCCCAAGCACTCTCAAGGTGCAACACAACAGCGCGTGTGTCTTTTTTTTCAAACAAAAGTTTTAGAAGTTTGTCACTCATCGCCAACCCCCGATGTGAAATTTCGCTATTCTAGCGAGATGGCTATTGACTTACATTTACATTCCAAAGTAAGTGACGGCGATTACGCACC
>CAZHBC010000012.1:9183-17656 GCA_964530715.1 uncultured Sutterella sp.
GTGCTTTTACATCGCGGTATCGTTAAAAACGAACAAGTTGCTTTTGATAAGTTCTTAGGGACTAAGGCTCCTGCCTATGTGGCGGTCCCTTGGCCAGAGTTAAAAGAGGGTGTGAGACTTCTCCTAAACGCAGGAGCGGTTCCAGTCCTTGCGCACCCCTTGCGGTATTCCTTTAAGAATCCCCTGATGCTTGAAGAGCTCGTTAGGGATTTTGTCACAGCAGGTGGGAAGGGTATTGAAGTTGTAAGTGGCAGTCAACACCCGATTTATTCGACTCAGTGTGAAGCTTGGGCTAAGGAATATGCTCTTTATGCCTCTGCGGGTTCTGACTTTCATAGGATTACCCCCGAAAGACCAATGCCAGGGTGTCAGCCTGAACTCCCGCGTGGGATTCCTTCTGTTTTAGAACTTCTTTAGATGGAAAGTAAACGAGAAGCCGCGCCTAGCGGTTTCCAGGGCGAGTCGCTTCACCAATTAAGTGTAGGCTATCGCCCTTCTTTTGATTGTGGCGGTGTTTAGCAATCACTAGACACATGCTCACTGCTACCGCTACACCAAAGCCACACATCGTCATTTCTACTGACACATCGCAACGGATAAGTAGCGAATAGAGAGCAAGCATTAAAAGAATCGAACTATTTTCGTTAAAGTTCTGTACGGCAATTGAACGCCCAGCACTCATAAGGACGTGCCCACGGTGCTGTAAGAGGGCATTCATGGGCACAACGAAGAATCCTGCTAAGGCACCGATAACAATCATCATTGCGCCTGAGAAGATCGCGGCATAGCGAACTTCCATACCAAGGAAGGTGAATGTCCCTGGGAACATCCCGCCTTTAAAGAAAGCCATAGCCGCAACAAGGAGCCCCATCGCAACACCAACAGGAAGCACACTCACTGCCTTTTTAAGCGGCACGACGGCAGCTGCTGCAATTGCACCGATTGCAATACCGATGGAGACTACAGCCTGAAGCATCGCGCCCTGTGAGAGATTCATGCCGAGAGCGGCTTCTGCCCACTTAAGAACGAGGAACTGCAACACAGCACCTGCGCCCCAAAAGAGCGTGGTAACAGAGAGGGAAATTTGCCCCAGCTTATCTGTCCAAAGGAGATAGCAGGAGTAGGCGAAGTTACGGATACTCGCGACGGGTTCAAAGGAATTGCGAGAGTATCTTGCACCTGTGTCAGGAATGGCAAGATTTACAGCCGCGGCTGCTGCATAGACAAAGACAATCATCGCAATGGCGCTTTCAGCAACCGTGTGTATGCCAAAAAGAGGCATATGAAAGAAGGCAATGATTGCGGCTCCTACGTTGGGATCTACAAGGACTCCTCCTAAGACTACGCCAAGAATGATAGAAACAACCGTGAGCCCCTCAATCCACCCGTTAGCGACAACGAGTTTCTCTGGCGGCAAGAGTTCTGTCAAAATGCCGTATTTCGCAGGAGAATAGGCAGCGGCTCCAATGCCCACAATTGCATAAGAAAGTAGCGGGTGACTACCAAAGAGCATTAAGAGGCAGCCCGTGACTTTCACAGCATTGGTGATAAACATCACACGGCCCTTTGGCATGAGGTCTGCGAAGATGCCGACCCAGCTTGCAAGGACTACGTAACTAATAACAAAGAAGAGTTTTAAGAGCGGCGTCATCCATGCCGGAGCATCGATGCTAACTAAGAGCGCAATTGCCGCAATGAGTAACGCATTGTCTGCGAGACTCGATAGGAACTGCGCACACATAATCGTGTAAAAGCCGCGTTTCATTGAATTGTGTCTTCACCTTTAAAGAAAAGTAAACCGATTCTAACTGAAGCTAAGTATTTCCCACTAAGTATTTGGCGCAATTTTACAAATCGCAACTCAGTGCTGAAAATTAGGACATCTTCGTTGCTTCTTTTCTATGGTGACGTATTACCGCGTAAATCCCAAGAGCAAAAAGGACTCCAAATAGGAGCATTGTCGCTTTCACAGAGAAGTGGAATCGCACAAGTAGCGAATAAACGCCAAGCATCGCTAGGATGGTCGAGTTTTCAGCTAAGTTCTGCACAGCTACGGCTCTCCCAGAACTTAAGAGTTCTTTTCCTCTCTTTTGAAAAACGGCATTCATGGGAACTAAGAAAAGTCCCGCAAGAGCACCCACAAGAATCATCATCGCACAGGCTAGAAGCACCGCTGGTCTAAAAGTCACTCCCGCAACGTGCCAAGACCCAGGAATCCAATCTGCAGTAAAGAAACTTAATGCCGCAATCAAGATTCCCATTGCAATCCCTGTCCAAAGAACATTGAATGCCCGCGTTATGGGAACAAAACGGGCGGCCAATACTGCTCCCAAGGCAATGCCTAGAGAGACTACCGCCTGAAGCATTGCGCCCTCTGAGAGTGGCATTGCAAGTCTTTCTTCTGCCCATCGGAGCACAAGGAACTGGAGCACAGCGCCCGTCCCCCAAAAGAGCGTTGTAACGGAGAGTGAGGTAACAGAGACCGTATCCGTGAAAACCACCTTACAGGTCTTAGCAAATGTGGTGATATTTCCTAAGAAAGAGAACTTTGTATCTGGGTATCTTGCTCCCGTATCTGCAATTGTTAAATTGATAATGGCAGCAAGGACATAGACAAGAGCTACCACGGCAATTGCAGCCTCTGCAACCGATGTGATACCAAAGAAATTCGTATTTAAGAAGGCGTAGATTGCGCCTCCAATCGCTGGGTCTACGAGAAGTCCCCCGAAGACAACGCCTAAGATAATCGAGACAACGGTGAGCCCCTCCATCCAGCCATTGGCGGCAACAAGCCTTTCTTCAGGGAGAATCTCAGCCAAGATTCCGTATTTCGCAGGCGAGTAGGCAGCGGCTCCTGCTCCCACTACAGCATAAGAAAGTAGCGGATTGAAGCCAAAAAGAAGCATCAAGCAGCCTGCAATCTTTAGCGCGTTTGTGACAAACATCACCCGGCCCTTAGGCCACATATCCGCAAGGATCCCAACCCAGGCCGCTAAGGCGATATAGCTAAACGTAAAGAAAAGCCGCAAGAGCGGCGTCATCCAGTCTGGGGCATCGATACTCACAAGGAGAGCAATCGCTGCAATTAAGAGAGCGTTATCGGCTAGACTCGAAAAAAATTGCGCGCCAAGTATCGGCGCGAGACTGTGCTTCATAAAAACTGTTCAAACCTCTGTTTTGTTTGAATTAGAGTGTAGCATCCATTGTTATAAGCCTCGGAGAGGCGTCGATATTTGAAACAATTTTTGGTTATTTTGAAATATGGCAAAAGCTCGGGTTGAATACGTTTGTGAATCTTGTGGCGGTTCTACGGTGAAGTGGCAAGGACGGTGCCCACACTGTGGAGAGTGGAACACGATGAAGGAATTTAAGATTCCTGAGAAGAGTGCTGCTCGATTTGGTTCGGATAAACATAGAACACAGGCGCTTGTTGAAGCGACGAAAGCCTCAGATTTATCGGAAATTGAAGCAGCTGAAGTCCCGCGCATTCTCGTTGGGATAGAGGAATTCGATCGCGTCACTGGGGGTGGCCTCGTTAAGGGTGGCGTTGCGCTCATTGGCGGCGACCCAGGAATCGGTAAATCCACACTTCTCCTACAAGTGACAAGTCGCTTGGTCTTTCAGGGGGTGAAGTGCCTTTACGTGACAGGGGAAGAGTCCGCCTCTCAGGTTGCTCTCAGGGCTAGGCGCTTAGGCGTGGAACCGAAAGGGATCTCCCTTATGAGTGAAATCGAATTGGAGAAAATCGAAGCCGCTCTCCTTGAGATTAAGCCACAGTTTGTTGTGATTGATTCGATTCAGACACTTTTCTCTTCAACGCTTGATAGTGCCCCAGGGTCTGTGACACAGGTTCGGGAGTGTTCTGCTCGATTGACGAGACTTGCAAAGACCGCGGGTATTACGCTTATCTTCGTAGGCCACGTCACAAAGGATGGCGCTCTCGCAGGGCCCCGCATCCTGGAACATATCGTCGATACGGTTCTTTACTTTGAAGGAGACACACACTCAAATTTCCGCCTCGTGCGAGCTTTTAAGAATCGCTTTGGTGCCGTAAACGAATTGGGTGTCTTTGCGATGACAGATCGCGGTTTGAAGGGTATCTCTAACCCATCGGCAATCTTCCTTGCGGAACACAAAGAGGGGATTGCGGGAAGCGTTGTAATGGTTACGCAAGAGGGAACGCGACCGCTTTTAGTTGAAGTACAGGCGCTTGTGGATGCTACGCATCTCCCAACCCCAAAGAGGCTTTGTGTTGGATTGGACGCACAGCGCCTTTCTATGCTTCTTGCGGTCTTACACCGCCATGCAGGAATCTCTTGCTTTGATCAGGATGTCTTTGTCAATGCCGTAGGGGGCGTCAAGATTGCAGAGCCCGCTAGCGACTTGGCTGTCATTCTCGCTGTTGTGAGTTCCTTAACAGAAAGAGCACTGCAGAGAGCAACGGTAGTCTTCGGTGAAGTGGGACTCGCAGGAGAAATTCGCCCAGCTCCTCGTGGCCAAGAAAGACTTCGGGAGGCCGCAAAACTTGGGTTCGCAAGAGCGATTATCCCGAGAGCAAATGCCCCGAAGACGCCAATTGAAGGCTTGGAAGTCGTTGCCGTCGATCGCCTTGCAGATGCCTTAGAGGCGCTTTAACCTCGGTTTCTTTTTGGCAGAAATACCACACAGGCCCGCGCGGTGCTTCGGATTCGGTACGCAACTTAAAATTGGTTAGATTTCAGCCCACGGGGAATTTTGTATACAAAATCTCGTGGGTTTTCTTTCTTCGTTGAACGTCTTTTCCCCGTAAATCGCTTAAGGCTTTCACGGGGATTTTTCCTCTCAGTTCTGTATGATTCCCCCCACTTCGGGTAGGCCGGAGGCTCCAAGGGTTTTTTCGCTAATTACTTTCGGAACAGGTTTGCTTGAAAAACAATGCAGGGGAACGAAACTACACAAATAAGTAAAAGCGGCTTAATCAAGACTTTGACACTCTTTCCAGTTGTCATGATTGGTCTTGCCTATATTCAGCCAATGACGCTCTTTGATACCTTCGGTATCGTCTCTCAGATCACAGGTGGTCACGTGCCTAGCGCCTATGCGTTAGCGCTTCTTGGAATCCTCTTCACGGCCTTAAGTTACGGAAAACTCGTTGTTCGCTTCCCGTCCGCGGGTTCTGCCTATACGTACGCACAGCGCGCCATTTGCCCAACAGTAGGCTTTATGGTCGGGTGGTCTTCTCTCCTAGATTACCTCTTTATGCCGATGATTAACGTTCTTCTTGCGAAGATTTATTTTGAGGCAATTGTTCCGGCGATCCCAAGTTGGATTTTTGTTGTGCTTCTTACGGTCTTCATGATTGCCTGTAACCTGAGAAGCCTCAAAATCGTCGCTGGCTTCAATGGCACGGTTGTTCTTGTGCAGATGGCAATTGTCGCTTTGATTGTTTTCCTTGTTGCGATGGGACTTTCAGAGGGGAAGGGCGCGGGTACCCTGGTGAGCACAAAGCCTTTCTGGGAAGAGAATGCCTCTGTGGTGCCGATGATGGCAGGGGCTGCGATTTTGTGTTTCTCCTTCTTAGGCTTCGATGGCCTTTCTCAGTTAACAGAAGAGACGATTGATGCAGAAAAGAATATGCCGCGGGCAATCTTTCTAACGGCGCTTATCGGTGGCATCGTCTTTATCGTTGCAAGTTACTTCTTGCAACTTTATTTCCCAGATATCCGTGTTTTTAAAGACCCTGAGGCATCGCAACCGGAGATCATGCTCTACGTCGCAGGACCCACTTTCCAGTGGATTGTGTTGATTTTCTCAAGCTTAACCGTATTAGCTTCGGGTATGGCTGCGCACGCGGGGGTCTCGCGCTTAATGTTCGTGATGGGCCGCGACGGTGTTCTCCCGCAGAAATTCTTTGCAAAACTCCACCCAGAGTGGAGGACACCTGTTTTTAATATCGTACTTGCTGGAATTCTTTGTTTATTTGCAATCCAAATTGACCTAGTTTTAGCAACTGCCCTTATCAACTTTGGAGCCCTTGTTGCTTTTACCTTTGTCAATGTCTGCGTGATTGCGGAATTTTTCGTAAGAGAAAAACGCCGCAACAGCGTAAAAGAAGTGGTCAACTACCTTCTCTTACCGCTTTGCGGCTGTGCAAGTGTTGCTGTTCTTTGGGTTAATTTGGATTCGACGGCGATGACTTTGGGCCTTACGTGGGCTGCAATTGGAATCGTCTATCTCGCATATCTGACGAGAGGCTTTAGACGTCCTGTACCCACGTTAGGTGTTGACGCAGACAAGGCCCTCTAGCAAAAGAACGTCATTTACTTGCAAGTAGAAAGTACAGATTTAAAGTCGCTTAAAGCGCCTCTTTCACGTGCGGCAACACGCAAGGCTCGAGAAATACGTGCCATTGTTGCGGCAGTGTGGGGAGCTTCTGAGATTTCAGCAATTTTGAGATCTTCAACGAGCTCTCGTACTGCACCTGACGCTTCATGCTTTTCTAAGACGGCGAGTAGCGCCTTCTTGTCGATTCCTTCCGCGAGTAGGAATTGCGAAAGTTCCTTAATGTGCGTACGGAAAAATTCCGTTGCGTTGTGACTGTGGGTTTCTGTCCAGACTGTGGAAGTGGTTTCTTTTTCAGACATAGTGCATCTCTCCATTCTCAAAAAAAAAGAAGAGCGGGTTTGCAAGCATTTGGCCCGATTGCAAAACCCGCTCTGTCGTCTCTGAGGTCACTGCTTTCCACTAACGGGTAGTGGCTTGTCCTTTTATCCTCTGAGACTCCAAGTTGAGATTTCATTGGAGGGCTTTCATCTCGGAATGGAATCTTGCGCTATATTCCGTCTGATGTCCATGGAAACTTATTAAACTAACCGTTAAATAAAATTCAATGATCCAATATGACTTGAAAGATTTAAGACTTTTCGTCTTAATCGCGCGATTACGCAGTTTCCGTCTTGCTGCAGAACACTCCTTTATGACCGTTTCTGCGGCGAGTGTTCGCATCCGTAAGCTTGAAGAAAATTTTAAGACGACGCTTTTTATTCGGCATCCTCGGGATGTGGAACTCACCGAGGCTGGAGAACGGTTCCTAAAAGACGCCCAGGTCATCCTCTCACAGGCAGAGAATCTTGAAACGAACATGGAGCGATTCTCCGGTAGGCAAGACAACACCGTGCGTCTTTACTGCACGTATTCGGCTTTAACGGGAAGATTAAAAACGGATATCGGAGATTTTCTCCTTCGCTACCCGCAGGTTAAGCTCGATTTCACCCTCATGCGTTCGCAGGAGATTGTCGAAGCTCTTCTTGAGGGTGTAGCGGATATTGGTGTCTTTGGTTACTCAGAAAAATCGATTGAAGGGTTACATTTCTCGCCATACTTTACCTGTAAGTTTGTTCTTTTGATGCAAAGAAGCACAGCAAGTCAATTACACATTCGGCGCCGTGTTTCGCTTAAAGAGTTAAAGGATGTCCCCTTTATTGCGTTAACGAAGGGAACGTCGCTACAGACTTACCTTGAAGAGCATTCAAAAAACGAGGGTGTGAGACTAAATATTCGTGCACGGTTCCCGAGTATGCACGCAGGGCTTGAAGCCCTGAGAACGCTAGGAGCTGTGATGATTGTCCCGAGCTATTCGTCCCTTACAAGAGAACTCGATCTTACGACTGTGGAAATCGACGAGCCGTGGGTTAAGCAAAACATTAAAATCTGTGTACCGAATGAACATAGAAGAATTAGGCCCGAGACAAGGGACTTGATGACATTCCTTTTACTTGCTGTGAACGGCGACGCAATGTAATAGGATTCTTCTTTGTTAGAATCGCGCCACATTAAGTAAGTCTCTCAAGGATTAACGCCTGTGAGACAATGATTGGAAAAGATGACTATGAAAATTACAAAAGTTCTCCCTTTAAATGCGAAACCTGCGAAAGCACTTTTAGCGCGTGCTAAGAAAATCACCCTTAAGTACGCTGAACGCGTGAAGGCTCCTGCGGCGTTTTCTCTTGATGGCACAACGCTTGAGAATGCTCTTGGTGCTGTGCGTCCCTTAGAAGTGGGAGATGTTCTCGTCGACGAGAAGGGTGGATTTTATGTTGTTGAAGCCGCTGAGGACCGTTTGATGCGTGTCACCGGTGACGCTCAGATGCTTCACGAAGCCGCTTACGCTTTTATGAGTCGTGGAATTCGCTTAGCAGAGGTTGAAAATGGCTTTGCGATGATTGAAAACGAACAGTTCCGTACGATGCTAACAAGCGTAGGTTTAAAGACAGAGGCTTATGTCGCGCCCTTCGTTCCTGTCGCGCTCCCAGAACCTGAAGAAGAGGAAGAGTGCTGCTGTTGCGGCCATCATCACCATCATCACGATGGCGAATGTGGCTGTGGACACCATCATCACCATGATGAAGAAGGGGAATGCGGTTGCGGTCATCACCATCATCATGAAGAAGAGGGTGAGTGCTGCTGTGGGCACCATCACCATGACGAAGAAGAG
>CAZHBC010000013.1:0-16944 GCA_964530715.1 uncultured Sutterella sp.
CAAGTTGCACGGAGCGCCGTCCCATGAATTCGTTAATTTCTGGTTTATAGGCAAGCCGCACGTAACTGGGTAGAGGCGTTGCATGTCGAAAGAAAATCGCATCAAACCGTGTGCCATCAAGTTCAAGCCAGAGTTTTAGGTGGCTTCCCTTGAGGATCTTTTGGCTTACCACTTTGAATTCATTTGCAAAGAGAGGAGCCTCAAAACCCTGCCCCCAGATTCTTGCGGAAATCGCATCAATAAGAGGGAAATTAATTTCAGAAGCAAGGAGGGGCCCATCGACTGCAATGGTATTTTCAAGCGCCTCTACGCGGGCATATTTCCTTACTGCTGCTTCAAAAAGTTTGGTGAACTCCGCTAGGCTCTCGCGACGAATCGTAAGGCCCGCTGCCATGGCGTGCCCCCCAAAGCGCATCATGAGACCAGGGGAAGTCCTTTCGACCTCTTCGAGTGCATCCTTGAGGTGAACGGATTCAATCGAACGCCCTGAGCCTTTAAGAAGTCCCCCTTCGTCGGGAGCAAAGGCAATCACTGGGCGGTAAATCTTTTCCTTTATGCGGCTTGCAACGAGACCCACGACACCTTGATGCCAGCGTTCATCGAAAAGAACGATGCTGGAAAGGTGCTTAGAGTCCATTTTTTCCAAAGCGGCAACGGCATCTGTCTGCATCGCCTCTTCTAATTCACGCCTCTCGTTATTTAAAGCATCAAGCTTTTCTGCGTAGCAGTGTGCTTCGTCTTTGTCGTCAGTTAGAAGGCAATCGATACCGATACTCATCTCAGTGAGTCTTCCCGCAGCGTTAATGCGCGGCGCGATGCTAAAGGCAAAGTCGTGTGCCGTTGCCTTGGCGCGGTCTTTTCCGCAGACTTCAAAAAGCGCCTGAATCCCTGCACAGGCAAGTCCCCGTTTGACGCGACTAAGGCCTTGGGAGACAAGGATGCGATTATTTTTATCGAGAGAAACAACGTCAGCTACGGTCCCCAAGGCAACAAGATCACTTAAAACGTCAAGGCGCGGTTGTGTTTCAGGGGTAAAGACGCCTCGACGCCGTAGTTCGCACCTAAGAGCAAGAAGGAGGTAGTACATGACACCGCACCCTGCGAGCGCTTTACTTGGGAAAGTGCTTGTCGCAAGGTTGGGATTAACAATGGCGTTAGCTTCAGGAAGGGTGTCTCCTGCTAGGTGGTGATCTGTGATGATGACTGCGATTCCAAGCTCCTTGGCGCGAGCCACCCCCTCGATACTCACAATGCCGTTATCCACAGTGAGAAGAAGGTCTGGCTTCTTTTCTCTTTTTGCCGCTAGGTCAACAATCTCTGGGGAGAGCCCATAGCCATATTTAAAGCGATCTGGCACCAAATAATTGACAGCAATCCCCATGGCACGAAGTCCACGAATCGCTATCGCGCAGGCAGTTGCTCCATCGCAGTCGTAGTCAGCGATGACGGTAACGAGTCCTTTTTTTTCTCTTAAGTCTGAAAGAAGTCGTGCGGCTTCCTTAAGACCCTCGAGCGCCTCTGGGTTGGCTAGCGATTTCCAATCTTCTCGTAAGTCTTCTGCAGAGGTAACGCCTCTGGAGGTAAGTACACGGGCAATGGGGCGAAGAATTCCCTTTTCCTCAAGAGATTTAGCAATAGCTCCCTCATAGGGGCGCTCTTCAAAACGGGTTCTCATACTTCAATCGCTTTCTTCGTAAAGCCAAGTAGCAAGGTCGATTTTCTTCGTAGGTGCAAACCTTGCGAGAAGGGATTTTGGATTTGTTAGCTTTACAGAAAATGTTTTTGTCTTTCTCTTGCCACAGGCAACAATGAGTGCCTCTTCGCAACCCCGTTTGCGGGCTGCTTCTTTTAGCGTTGCAATTTGTGTGCAAAGGCTGAGAATGGCTTTGTTGTATTCGGATGCTCCCCCTTGATGCGCTGCTTTGAGTAGGTCACTAAAGACGGCAAGAACTGCGCCATTTGGCGCATCCGCAGGCCAATTCGTGGCGCCCGTTGCCTTCGCAACGCGGTGGCAGAGAATCCCTGCGGCGTCAGCCCAGCCAAGAATTGCCGCATCATCGGCTAAGACACTTCGAATCTGTGTGGGTGGATAGAAATCTTGTAGAAGTCCACCGCCATCAATCCAAAGAGCGTCCGCACCGGGGATTGAAAGCCCAACTAAGATTTCATTTAACTTTTCAACTTCGGCATAAGCCTCTGTGGCTGTGGTGTCTGTTTCAGAATTTTGAAGGTCAGCTTCTGTGGGGAGCGTGCCAACGAGGGTTTCAGCTTCGCGCGCCGTAAGATGCCAGGGCTTCTTTCGCGTTAAAAAGAAAGAAGAATCCCAACGCTGTAAGGTAAAGCCCTCTTTTTGAAGTTCGCCTCTTAATGCGACGGATATCGCCTCTGAGGCTTTTTCGTTTCCAGAGAAGAATCCAGCAATGCGGCCTTTTTCGTCTTTCCTGAGAATGGAAAGACGCCAGATTTCTCCTGCGAACCTAGGACCCCCTAGCATCGCCCAACGATAAGGGGCAGTAGCAAAAGTTTCGTTACTGCGTGTCAAAACACGCCAACTCCAAGCAAGATGTGTACTTCCACTTAGGTGCGTAGGGACAAGAGTTTGTTCCGCGGGGGGCTCTGCACCTTTTAAAAGTGCATTAAGAGCCGCTACAACCGTTGGGTCTGTAGCATCGAGAGCCTCCTTACTTTCTCTAAGGAGTCCTGGGATGATGAAATACGCCTGTGTCATGACAAATACCCACTTCGGGATTCCCTTAAATAAGAGAAGGGAATCCGCTGAAGAATACTAATCGAAATGCTGATTAGTTTTCCGCACTCATCACGACACGCATCAGGTCTGCAATGGTCCCTGAATTCGTCTTACTCATAATGGAAGCGCGATGCGCTTCAACGGTTTTAATGGAAATGCTTAAATCGTCAGCGATTTGCTTATTAAGGCGCCCTGCAACGATGCGCTCAAGAACCTGTTGCTCTCTGGGGGTAAGGCGGCTTAATAGCGTTGCATTCAGGTGCCGTCTTTCGTTTTCTAAGCGGCTTTCGCGGGCAGCAACGAGAAGCTTCTCGACCTGCTGCTTAAGCGCCTCTAAGTCAAAAGGCTTTTCGATAAAGTCAACTGCGCCCTTCTTTAAGGCGCTCACAGCCATTGGGACATCACCGTGGCCCGTGATGAAGATAATCGGAATATCCACTTTTCTTGCGCGGAGAAGTTCTTGCACTTCTAAGCCACTCATGCCGTTCATGCGCACATCAAGTAAGAGGACTGCAATCGCCTCGGGGTCGAAGTTCGCAATGAAACTCTCGCCACTTTCAAAGAGTTCAACCTTGTAGTCGCTTGCCTCCAATAGCCAGCGAATTGAATCCCGTACGGCCTCGTCGTCGTCGACGACGTAGACGGTTCCTAGATATTTTTGGTATTCCGAGTAGCTATGCATAGTCGTAAAAAATCTAAAAATGTCAAAAAAATCTTACTAGAAGGACAAATTTTCGTTCTTTTGAAACATTCTAGCCTATTGCACAATCGGCAAAGAGAATGTGAAGATTGTTCCTCCTTCAGGATTGTCATGGAAGGCAAGGTGACCGTTGTGGCTTTCAATAATCGAGCGGCAAAGGTTTAAGCCAATGCCCATTCCAAAGGATTTCGTCGTGTAAAACGGCTGGAAAACGTCTTCCTTCTTATCAGCGGGAATTCCAGAGCCGTGGTCAATGACTTCAAAGCAAACGGAACGTCCCTTCCAATAAACCTTCACAAGGATAAGTTTGTTTTCACTCTCTTCTGAGGCTTCCACGGCATTTTTCATGAGGTTAACAAGAACCTGCTCAACGAGAATCGCATCGCAAATTACCTCAGGAATTCCTTCTTCAATATGCGTTTCAAGACGAACGGATTTCTCTGTGGCAAGGGGTCTTACGAGTTCAAGCGCTTCAGTGACAAGGTGAGAGGCTGCAACAGCAGTGTGCATCGGGTCGGAACGCCTTGCAAAGTTTCGGATACGACGGATGATTTGTGTAGCGCGCTTAGTCTGTGCGATGATTTTTTCAAACATCTGCACAGTTTCCTTCGGCGCAAGCCTCTTCGTTTCGAGCATGAGCTTGGAGGCAGTTGCATAGTTCTGAACCGCAGCGAGAGGTTGATTGAGTTCGTGGGCAAGGGAACTTGCCATTTCACCCATGTTGATAAGTTTTGAGGAGAGTTCCGCCTTCTCGAGTTGCTTAGCGAGAGCCTCTCGATTTAAGTGTTGCGTTGTGACGTCGTAGGTCGTAAGAAGTTGCGCTTCACTTTCGTCAATCCAGGAGATCTTCTTCACGCGAATCGAATACCAACGATTTCTCTCGGCATCGTGAATTTCGTCAGCTTCCGTTGCTCCATCCTTAAGTAGAGAGCAGAGCTTGATGTGTTCTCTAGCGGATTCTCCAAAAAGTTCCTGATAGATGCTATTGGAAAAGAGCAGAGTCGGTTCCGCCTCCTTTAGCGAAATGACACTCACGGCCGCATCCATCGTTTCCAAAACGCGTGTAAAGCGCTGTTGCATCGCTCGAAGTTCACGGGCAGTCCGATTCGCTTGTGTCACGTTACTGTGCGTAATCATGAACCCTAAGCGGATGTTTTTGCTCGTGAGAAGGGGAAAGACCTGCACGGCGCAGTCAAACCGCGTTTTATCCTTACGAACGGCCTCAAATTCAAAGTATTTCTTGTGACTATGGTCTGCTTCTGCAAGGGCTATATTAAAGTCGTGAGCGATTGCATCGTGCTCAGCGGGCCAATAAGGGTAGGGAGGCGTAAGTCCTAAGGTTTCCTCTGGGCTAAAGCCAAAGAGCTCTTCAAAGGCGTCATTGGTGTAGAGGATTTTCCCTTTTCTATCAAGTACACAGAGCGCGTCAAGGAGAGACTCACTCACAGCCTGTTGCACGAAGATACGCGCCCTCATCGACTGCTCAGCCCTCAGTTGCCGCCCCTGGAATCGCCAAAGAAGGAAAAGGGAGGCAAAGATAATTCCTAGGAGCACAAGAGAGGACCAGGCGTAAGTACTGTTACTGTAAAAAGAACTCAAAAGTGAGGAAGTGAGCCCCAATTCCACACGAGAGGGGAGGGGCGGGAGCGGTAGACAGACTTCCATCGCATTGAGGTCTGGGAGGTCGCCCTGAATAAAGGTTGTTGCAAAGACATTCTTCGCATCGAGTAGATAGTAGTGTTGGAAGCGATTTAAGGTATCTGCCGATGCGTTTCGTAGTACGACGGGTAGAGAAATCCTTGCAATAAAAGAGGTGCCATCGGTTCTCGGGGGAAGGGCTAAATCTGTAAAGGGTCCCATCGAACTGTCGTCAAGGTAGGGCTCAGAATAAATAGGGCCGTTGGAATTCTTCGCATGAAGGCTTGCGAGGATTGAAATCTGACTTGTAACAGTGCTATCTAGGGGCCGAGAGGTTCCTGCCATTGCTTCCGTATTAACGTAACTCTCAACGACGCGGTTGTCCTTGTCAATTACGGTGAATTCCAGTAATTCTGGATACATGTAAAAGGAAATCGCAAGGTGCTGTCCAACGAGTCCTTCTTCGACGTGCCTAAGGGCTGAGAGCTGAGCGGAAATACCCGTGAGGCGGTCTTCGACGTGCGTGGCGATGTTTTCCCCTGCAACGTAAAGTGACTCAAGTTCGTTACGACGGGTTTCATCGGAGGCCATGCGCCAGACGAAAATTGAAAGGGCGATAGCTGCAAAAATTAGGATGAGAAGTGCGCCCATACCGAAACGGCTAGCCTTGGACTTATTCGTTTGAACAAGTTCGAGCAACAAGTCACCGATGGGTTTTTGCTTCGTATTTGGCATGAAGGAGAGCCTCTTTTTTCGTAACGGAATAATAACAAGTCCTAAAATGCAGGGGAGAAAGAAAAGGGGGGACGTTTTCCCCAATTTAAAAATATCCGCGCGGGGTAGAAGATGACACAAGACGAATTAAAACGTAAGGTTGGAGAAGCCGCACTCGAATATGTCGTAGAAAACGAAGTGCTGGGTGTGGGAACGGGATCTACTGTGGACCGTTTCATTGATGCTTTAAAGGAAAGTGGCCTCAAAGTTCCAGCCTGTGTTTCAAGTTCTGTTCGTTCAACAAAGAAACTTGAGGGCTACGGTTTTAAGGTTGTGGACTTGAACGCAATTGATTCCATCTCGGTTTATATCGATGGTGCAGATGAAATCGATCACGGGTTTTCGATGATTAAAGGCGGTGGCGGCGCACTCACACGAGAGAAGATTGTCGCAAGCGTTGCAAAGAAGTTTGTTTGCATTGCGGATGCGAGTAAGAGAGTTGAGGTTTTAGGAAAGTTCCCGCTTCCCGTGGAAGTGATTCCGATGGCGCTAGCCTCAGTTGCCCGTGCGTTGCGTGCCTTGGGAGGAAATCCTGTTGAAAGAGATTTCACCACGGATAACGGCAACCGTATCTTGGATGTCTCAGGGCTTTCAATTACTGATCCCGTGGCCTTAGAGCAAAAAATCAACCAGATTCCAGGCGTTGTGACCGTGGGGCTCTTTGCCGAGCGCGGCGCCGACGTCTTGTTACTCGGAACTGACGCAGGCGTAAAGACCTTTAAGCGCTAAAGAGAGAAACCGCATAGGTGCGGGTTAAGACTTCGGTTTTTCTTCCACGGGGACGTGGTTTGGAATCGGAGCGATACCTTCACCGAAGAAGTAGCGCTCACATTGCTCAGCGACGTGGGCGCGCACTTTCTTGTCTGCGCAGTTAAGACCGTACTCATTGATAATCATGGTTTGGAGTTTTTTCCACTCCTCCCAGGCTTCTTTACTGACATTTTCAAAGATGCGTTTTCCGAGCTCACCTGGCATGGGAGCGAAGTCAAGGCCGTCGGCTTCTTTTTTGAGTTTGATGCAGAAAACTTTTCTTGTCATGGGTCTCTCCAAACTTTCCTTAGACGCCATTATAGGGGGCAGACAGCCGTCAATGCCTTAAAATCCGCACGCAACATCAAGGGGCAAACATCAAAGAAAAACACGTGGTTATGAAGCAGGAAAACTCTCTAAAAGATTTACGAGCGCTGGTAAGCCAGGCGGGACTTCTAAAAAAGGAAGACCCACCGAAGGCTCGTAAGGTTTTAAATAAAGAGGGTAAAAACGGGAAGACGGCTATAAATACCCCAAAGAAAAACCAAAGGGTGCCGTATCAAGAGCGGGAGAATGGTCACTCTCCTGATAGCCCCCTCCCAATCACACTTGCCCCAGGGCTTCCAGTTAGCGAGAGGGCAGAAGAGCTTATTTCTGCTATCCGCGAGAATCCCGTCATTATCGTCTGCGGTGAAACGGGTTCAGGGAAGACGACGCAACTGCCGAAGATTTGCCTACTAGCGGGCCGAGGACAAAAAGGAATCATCGGTCACACACAGCCAAGAAGAATTGCAACGAGTTCTGTTGCTAAGCGCATTGCAGAGGAACTTAAAACGCCTCTGGGAGAACTCGTGGGCTACAAAGTGCGTTTCACAGACCACACGAGTCCTACGGCAAAAATCAAACTCATGACAGATGGGATTCTTTTGGCTGAAACACAAAGCGACCCCTTCTTAAAACATTACGACACCATCATCATCGATGAGGCGCACGAGAGGTCCATTAACATTGATTTCTTGTTGGGCTATTTAAAGCGGCTTTTAGAAAAACGCCACGACCTACGCGTTATTGTTACATCAGCAACGATTGATTCTGAGCGCTTCGCGCACCACTTCGCTAGAAATGGTAAAGACGCTCCCGTCTTTACGATTTCAGGGCGCACCTATCCTGTGGAAATTCGTTATCGCCCCTTTGAAGACGAAGATGAAGAAGACGATACGACCCTCATGGAAAAAGTCGCAGACGCTGTCGATGAACTCGAAATGGCAGGCACAGGCGACATCCTCGTTTTCCTTCCTGGTGAGCGGGAGATTCATGAGGCTGCAGATGTCCTTTTAAAACGCCATAGACCAGGCTTTGTTGAGGTTCTCCCTCTTTACGCAAGGTTAAGCGCCGAGGAACAAGAGCGAGTTTTTAAGAGGTCTACCGTAAGACGCATTGTTCTTGCAACGAATGTAGCGGAGACTTCCGTTACAGTCCCTGGGATTCGTTACGTTGTCGATACGGGTCTTGCACGCGTAAAGCGGTACTCATACCGAAACAAAGTCGAGCAACTTCTTGTTGAACCCACAAGCCAGGCATCGGCTAACCAAAGAGCAGGCCGTTGCGGTCGCCTTGCTCCTGGTATTTGCATCCGCCTTTACGATGAAATGGACTTTGCAAGGCGTCCTGCGTACACAGATCCAGAAATTGCTCGCTCAAATCTTGCAGCGGTTATTCTCCGCATGAAGGCTTTGCGCTTGGGAGATGTGCGGGAATTTCCCTTTGTACAGGCACCTCCCCCTCGGGCGATTTCCGACGGGCTTTCTATCCTTTCTGAGTTAAATGCTATTGACGCAGACGGAAATCTCACCGCTATTGGGCGAGAACTCTCTCGCCTCCCAATCGATCCTAAACTTTCTCGCATCCTTCTTGCAGCAAAGGAGAAAGGCGCACTGCGGGAGGCTCTCATTATCGTTTCAGGTCTTGCTGTGCAGGACCCACGGGAAAGACCCCTTGAAGCGCAGGCTGCAGCCGATGCTGCGCATAAAGAATTTTCAGATCCCCGAAGCGACTTCATGAGTTACGTGAAGCTTTGGAATTGGTTTATTGATGCTAATGCTAAGAAAGAAAGTAATCGCCTTTTAAATGCGCTTTTAAAGAGAAAATTTATTTCTCCACGGCGTTTGCGAGAGTGGAGAGACGTATGGAAGCAACTCGGAGAACTCACGCGAGAACTCGGCTGGACTGCAAATGCCGCAGATGCAACCTATGAAGAGATTCACACGGCGCTCTTAACGGGGCTCTTAGGCAATGTCGGTATGCGGCAACTTGATGCCGACTTGAAGGCGCCGCCCTTCCTTGGTGCCCGAGGGATTCACTTTTGGATTTGGCCGGGATCCTCTCTTGCGAAGAAGGCAGGTCGCTGGATTCTCGCCTCTGAAATTGTCGAAACGAGTCGCCTCTTTGCCCGCTGTGTTGCTGATATTGAACCCGAGTGGATTGAACGCGTCGCAGGTCACGTCATTAAGAGAAGCTACAGCGACCCACACTGGGAGAAAAACCGCGGCGAGGTCGTTGCCTTCGAGAAGGGAACTCTTTATGGGATGGCGGTCTATGGTAATCGCCGCGTATCCTTTGCAAAACACGACCCCGCACTTTGCCGAGAACTCTTTATTCGGGGTGCCTTGGTCGAGGGTGACTTTGATTCGCGAGCACCATTCTTTACGGAAAATCGACGTCTCATCCGAGAAATCGAAGAAATTGAGCATAAAACGAGGCGCCCTGACGTATTAGTCGATGATGAGACCATCTATGGCTTTTATGCGGAAAAAATTCCAGAAGAAGTCGTCGATGCCGCAAGTTTTGAAGTTTGGCGTAAGAAAGCTGAAAAGAAGACCCCAAAGCTACTTTTTCTTACGCGGGAAGATTTAATGCGGCGAGATGCGACGGGGGCGACAATCGATTTTTACCCTAAAACGCTTGAGATGGCTGGCGTCACGATGGCTCTCTCGTACCACTTTGAGCCAGGTTCCTACAAAGATGGCGTCACACTTTCTGTCCCGCTTTATATTTTGAATCAAGTCGACCCCGTTCGTGCTGAGTGGCTTGTCCCCGGGATGGTTCGTGAGAAAGTACAGGCGCTACTAAAGAGCCTTCCGCAGCGGATTCGTAGACACTGTATTCCGCTTAAAGACTATGCAGAGGGCTTTTTCGAGAGGACTGCTGGGTCTGTCGCCGGGACAAAACCCCTACTAGAAGTCCTTTCTGAAGACATCCGTCGTGAAACGCGCTGTGAATGCGAAAAGAAAGACTTTAAGGTTGAAAACGTGGCGCCTCACCTTTTCATGAACTTTAAGGTTATCGATGAGCACGCAAGGCAACTTGCCGTGGGACGGAATCTCGCAGAACTCCGTAGTGAACTCGGTAGCCAAGCGCAGGAGGTTTTCCGAAGCCTCGCAGAGGCAGATAAAACGCTTGAAGCCGAGGCTAGTAGCGCCATTACGGATTGGACCTTTGGGGAACTCCCAGAATTAATGGAAATCCGTCGCAAGGGGCAAAGTCTCATTGGACACCCCGCCCTGGTCGATAAGGGAAGTTTCTGTGACATGGAGGTTTTCGATGAACCCGAGGAGGCTAAGAATGCCCAGAGAGGGGGACTCAGAAGACTTTTCCTCTTGCAATTAAAAGAGCAAGTGAAATTCTTAGAAAAGAATCTCTCGGGGTTGCAACGCGTACAGATGCGGGCCTCCGTTATCGCTCCCATTGCAGGAGCGTTTGATAGTTTTGAAGCGCTCCGAAGTGACCTTGTTGCAGCAACGGTCGAAGCCGTTGCGATGGAAGAGCCGTGGCCCACGAATGAAGCCCAATTCCGCAAGAGACGCGAAGAGGCTAAGGGGAGGCTAAATCTTGTCGGCAGAGAACTTGCCCGCATGCTTGAAGCTGTCGTAGATGAACTTTCTACGACGCAAAAGCGTCTAGCGAGCGTAAAGGCATTTCCAGCCGTCGTAAGCGATGTCACAGAGCAACTTAAAGGGCTTTTCCCACGGGGATTTCTCCTTAAAACGCCTTTAGCAGAGTTGCGTCACTATGAGCGCTATGCAAAAGCGATTAACGTGAGACTCGATAAGTTACGGAACGCTCCAGAGCGGGACGCCACGCAGATGGAAGCGATAAAGAAACTCTACGTTCCGTATGTAAGGGAAGTTGCCTCTCGCAAAGGCGTCACAGATGAGAAACTCACGGCATTTCGTTGGATGCTAGAAGAGCTGAGGGTATCCCTTTTTGCTCAAGAATTACGCACGCCCATGCCCGTTAGTGTGAAACGCCTTACTAAAGTTTGGGAATCAATTCGTCGTCTCTAAAGGGCTCGGCAAAAGTAACTAGGGGAAATTGGCAAGGCAAATGTCACTTTCCGATAGACGCAGAGGCCTCTTCCTTCTATAAAATGGAAGTTAACAACTATTTTCGCTAATGAAACAGAACGGAGGTTTCCTATGAAACGCGTTGGTATTGTTTCGACACGGGCATTTTCGCCCAAAGCGCTTGAAATGAAAGCGCAGGTGCTTGTTCAGGCACCCGACGTTGAAGTTCTTTTAGAGTCTTTAGATGTCCTTGCAGATGACCTTTGCGAGAAGGAACTAAAGATTGTGATTTTTGAAGCTGTGATGCGCCTAGAGAAAGCGGGCGCCACAGCTGTAGCTTTCGCTGATGATGTCGTTGCAACATTTATTAGCGAAGTGCAGACCGAATGCCGTACACGTCTTGTCATCCCGACAGTAGACCTCAAGGAAGAGGCTGCAGCTCTTATTGAAGCCGCCGCAAAGCCCCTTCTCGTTAAAGGTTACAAGATTGGCATGATTGGCGGTTTAGGACCAGCTGCAACGGTTGACCTCTACGACAAAATCGTGAAGGCAACGCCCGCGAAGAACGATCAAGAGCACATTAAGCTTGTTGTCGAGCAGAATCCGCAGATTCCAGATAGAACAGCGGCTCTCCTTGCGGGTGGCCCCGATCCTACATTGGCTCTCTTTAACTGCGCTAAGCGCTTAGAGGATGACGGGTGCGATGCCATCATCATCCCTTGCAACACGGCGCACGCCTTCATCCCTGCGATGGAACGCCACTTGAAGATTCCTTTCATCAATATGCAGCAGACAACAATCGATGAAATTAAGGAAAAGTTTGGTGACGCAGCCCGCGTTGGCCTGATGGCAACCACGGGAACCGTGAAGACGGGAATCTACTCGAAGAAGGCCGAGGCGATGGGGGTTCCGATGTTCGTCCCCGATGACGCACATCAAGAGCGTGTGATGGCCGCAATCTATGGGCCAGAAGGCGCCAAGGCGGGTAAAACGGATGGTGTCTGCCGCGAAGACCTCATGAGTGCCGCGGAATACCTCGTGCGCGAAAAGGACTGCAACGTTCTCATTTTGGGCTGCACGGAATTGCCACTTATTCTTTCCGAAGGCCCGCTTTCCTGCGCCGGAAAAGAAGTCTTTGTCATCGATCCGACAAGCGCCCTCGCACGTAAAGTTGTTCGCCTTGCCTTAGAGGCAAATAAGAAGAACGGCGTTCGCTAGTTAGTCCTCTGTATTCCTCATGCCGCAATTTGCTTTGCGGCATGTAGGAGTGCGCGTACGGTAGCGGGTTCAATTGCGCTTCCCGCTTCAAAAGAAAGAGCAAGAACGGCTCGGGCGGGTTCTGTTGGGTCCTGTCGGATGGGTGCGGCCACAATGCTTTGAGTGAAATCCTCTGCGTCACTCTGAAGCCAACCGTTTTTCTTTAATTTCTCTCGATCTAAAAAAATCGCTTCACGTTGGGCGCCTTTGATGCCGTTTCGTGTGAGATAAAGACTCAAATCTTCCGCCGTAAATGTGGCAAGAAAAACTTTCCCAATTAGAGAGTCGTGAAGGGGAAGCGTCTTCTCCGCAGTTTCTTCGCAAAGAAGAACGGCATCTTGAAGCCTAAGACCTAAAAGAGTCTTCCCTCGCGTTTCTTTTTTGAGGGTAAGAATTTCTGGCGAGGTAAGCGTTGGAAGCTGATTTTGGCGCCTTGCAACGGCGCCAAGGAGAAGAAGTTTCTCTGCCAAGAGCCAGCCACTACGAGAAGCACGTTTTACGAAGCCAATTTCCTCGAGTCTCAGGAGAATACGGTGTGTGGTTGATGGCGCAAGGCCACAGCGGCGCGCAATCGCCCGAATCCCTATGGGTTTTACGCTCTCAGAAATCGCGACAAGAACCGCTTCGATTCGAAGATTGATTTGAGAGCTAGGAGATAGGGCCTCACGGGCGGGCGTTGCTTCTGTCATTTTTCGTCCGTTGACTCTTTTGCTTCTTCTAGAGAGGCTGCAACGATTTCTGCGATATCTTCGATGGGAAGATTTTTATCCGTATCTGCCGCAGAGAGCATCGAGAGGCAGTGCGGACACTCTACGGCAATTCTTTCTGCCCCAGTGGCCTTTAGTTCCTTAATGCGAATTGCATTGATGCGAAGTGGCTTATCCAGGAACAATTGTGCGCCACCTGCTCCACAGCAGAAGGAGGTCTTACTCGATTCACTTGCCTCAGTGAGTTTTGCCCCTGTCTGACGGAGGATTTTCCTTGGCTCTCGCACAATGTCGTTGGCGCGGGCCAAGTAGCAGGCATCGTGTAGAACAGTCTTTACGGCATCCACTTTCTTTAAGGTAATGCGTTTTGCC
Organism: uncultured Sutterella sp.; assembly: GCA_964530715.1. Lineage (GTDB taxonomy): Bacteria > Pseudomonadota > Gammaproteobacteria > Burkholderiales > Burkholderiaceae_F > Duodenibacillus. The sequence goes on from CAZHBC010000013.1 coordinate 13,291, forward strand.
TTAATAAGCGAGAGGATGTATTCGACGTGATTTCGTACGACATAACAGCCTCCTTCAAACTGCGGATACTCGTTTTTAAGCGTGTTGTAGCAGTGCGGGCAAGCCGTGAGAATCTCTTCAAAGTCGTATTTACTGAAGTTCCCAATATTTTCTTCTGCAGCCTGTTGAAAGAGATACTCTTCGCCAGCGCGTCGTGCCCAATCGGCGTGGCACCGTTCTTCGGCCATGATGGCAAATTTGACATTCGCTGCACGAAGGATTTTCACCACTGAACGTGCGATGCGTTGTGCGCGCTTATCGTACGAAGCAGCGCAGCCAACCCAATAGAGGATATCGTAGTGTTCGCCTTCTTTTGCGAAAGGAACATCCAAACCTTTTGCCCAGTCGCAGCGCGTAGCAGGATCCATTGCCCAGGGGTTACCGAGGCCTGCAGTGTTTTCTAGTGTCTTTGCAAGACCCGCTGGGAAGTCTCCTTCTTCAAGGGCCAAGTGGCGGCGCATTGAAACGATAAGGTCAGGGATTGGGATGCGTGCGGGGCAGACCTCAGCACAGGCATTACAGGTCGTGCAATCCCAGAGGGCCGCCTTACCGACAAGCCCTCCAATGAGTGGTTCATCTTTTCTTTCTCCGCGAAGACGCGTCTGTAGGGCAAAGATAAGGGACTTAGGATCAAGAGTGCTTCCTGCTCTAAAAGCCGGACACACGGCTCTACAACGACCGCACTCCGTGCAGCCGTCAATCTGCACACGATTCTCAAGCGTAAAGTCATTAAAGTCGCTTACGCCAAAGTGCTCTTGCTCTTCAATGGCTTCAATCTTGGCAATTGCGGCTGTGGCACCCGGTTTCTCACGACGAATAGAGGCTGGTGTCTTAAAGATATGGGCATAAAAGGTAAGAGGAATCGCAGCAATAAAGCAAAGAGAAGTAATTGCGTGTATGACCCAAACAAAGACGTGCGTGATACGAATCGCATCAACACTCATCCCAGAGAAGCATTTACTTAATAAATAACCCACAGGAGACCAAACGGCCCAGGGGGGATTCTCTGCAGCAAGCCTTAAGGCTTCTAGAGCAAAACCGATAACGATAATCCCTGCGAGGCTTCCTAAGATGATGCCAGAGCGCTGTGTTGGTTCAACCTTTGGATCACCCCAAACGTAGCGCCGAAGCGCTGCGTAGCCAAGGCCAAGAAGAGCCACAGCGCCTGCAATATCCAACACAAGCTTATAGATTAGATAAACACGACCACTTAAAACTCTCTTATCGAAGGCAAGCCAAGCGATATCCCAGTCGATTGTGGCAAGCACTGTGCCTAAGAAAAGAAGGATAAATCCCCAGAAGATTGCAAAGTGCGCAACGCCGCAGCGAGTCTCGCGGACTTTTCTTTGTATCAAAACAAGGAAAAGCGTCTTAATAAGCGACATCTTGGGCTTAGATTTAGCCTCTTTAGGGAGATTCTCCCGAAGGATTTGCCGCGCGCGGAAGACGCCAGCGACAAAGATACCGACGGCAACGATGCCTAGGACGTAAAGACCTACCTGTGCCCAAAAGGGAACATTCCAAAAATAGGGGCGAAGAATTGTCTCTGTTGAAACCATAGGAGATTGTTTTTCCGCTTAAAACGAGGCTCTATATGTGGCTACATTAGCGCAAAGGGGTTTTTCTGTCTAGCGCCACTGCCTGAGAGGAGTTTTTTCCTTCTCTAGCAATTGCCCGAACGGCTTCGGTTACAAGTGCTGGGCCTCTGTCGACAAAGCCTGTGAGAAGTTCTACGAGTTTTGCTCCAGCTTCAATGCAATCTGCGGCGTCTTTTGCACTGCAAATGCCACCAGAAGTAATTACTGGGACGCTGTCTTTAATGTGATCTTTAGTCGTTGCAAGAAATTGCATCGTCGTATCACGCAGGACGGCTCCTGTGAGGGTCCTTCCCGTTAACGGGTCCTTTACAACGCCTGTAACGTGTAGGCCATCAACGCCTGCTGCAATGAGATTATCTAAAAGGGAGAAAAGCGCCTCGCTCTTTCTACCTGAATAGAGTTTAACGACAATGGGCTTAGAAGGAAGAGAAAGCGCTTCAGAGACTTTTTTTCGTTCTTCCACAAGGGCGCAAAGTCCATTTTGAATTTCTGTATCCCCGAGCCCCGCTGTATCAAAGGAAAAGAAATCCGCTCTCTTATAGCTTTTACGCAAAGAGGTCCTAAGGTCTTCGAAGTTACTTAGTTTCTCTCGGAAGTCTTTAACGAGACTTATGCCAAGAATGCCACCACAGACGTGGAAACCATCATCACTTTTTAGGTTAATGAGTCCCTCATCAATTCCAACGTTTGGCAGTTGCCCATCGGAAGAAAACGTGAGAGTGGGATAGCCCTTTTCTTCTCTAACGTTAAAGGCGCCTTCTAAGCGAGCGGCAGTAAAGGGCCCCGCTTCAATAAAACCAAACCCAAGAGCCCCTAAGGAATTAATGCGTTCACCGTTAACTGTAAATCCTGCTGCAAGGCCCACGGGATTTGGAAAACGCAACCCCATCGCACTTACAGGGCACTCTGCAAGTTCACCGCGCCACGTCGTGTGAAAATTAAAAATCGTGAACCAGTCAAGATTTTTCATCACAAGGCGATGTGCTCTCGCGGCTCCGAGAGTTAATAGAAGGCGTTTAACGGTTTCGTATTGCATCGTTTTTTAAGGGACAAAAATTATCTTGACGAGAAAGGTCGTATTCTATAGAATCTCATTTTCTTACATGGACCGCGGGGTGGAGCAGTCTGGTAGCTCGTCGGGCTCATAACCCGAAGGTCGGAGGTTCAAATCCTTCCCCCGCAACCAAATCCTTAAAAAATCTTCCGTTCGGAAGAAAAATCTCCCTCTCTCTTTGTTGCACATCTTGCAAAGTCGTTTGAAGCGATTGAAATCGTAGACTCTTCTTAGCAGTATAGACTCACTTCATGCGGATTCTTTAAGGACTATTCCTTAGTTTCGCTGTATTCAGTTTTCTTGATTGAGGGAGTCTTCTTATTATGACCACAGAGGCGAAGGTTATCCATCCCGTCACGGGACTGCAGCATACGGTTTCCCCGAAAGTGAAAGAAATCCCAGCTCCAAAGGCGCTACTTTGGGTGGGGAATTCCTTTTTCTTCTTTAACAATGGCGCACATCGCTTCGCAAGAAGACTTCTACAGAAAGCGCCTAACCCTCCGAAGTATCGTGGCAATCTTGTGGCGATTAACGGTGCAAGCTTAAGTTGGCACGATTTGGAAAGCTATTTCCGTCCGAACGCCATTAGTTCCTATTCTTTTAGTAACGATGGGAAGAACACGGTTAAGTTCCGTGACCCCGCTGAGCAACTTTGGGATAGCGTTCTTTTGCACGACTCTTCGCAGGGCCCGATTCACCCCGTTTTGGGAGAAGACTTCAAGCGCTTTGCAAAGATTGACGCGGATATTTGCCGCAAGCACGGCGCGACACCGATTTTCGTCATTTCTTGGGCCTACGCAGATCGCCCCGAGATGACAAGTCAGTTGGCAGATGCAATTCTTTCGGCTGCTAACGACAATGACGCCATCGCAGTTCCTGCTGGTCTGGCTTTTGCCTTGGCTCGAGAGAAAGACCCAGCTTGCCCACTTTATATTGGTGACAATCGTCATCCGACACCTGCTG
>CAZHBC010000014.1:0-16918 GCA_964530715.1 uncultured Sutterella sp.
GAAAACTGGAAGGATTGCTACCTCTTCTCTCTCGGTGCTGACTACCGCTATAGCGATGAATGGACGTATCGCGCGGGTATTGCCTACGAAACATCTACAATCCGAGAGGCAAAATACCGTATGACGACAGTGCCGGATAGCGCACGTCTCTGGCTTTCTCTTGGTGCAAGCTGGAAGCCCACCAAAGAGTGGCAGTTTGATGCTGGCTACCTCTTCATGCACGGTCTTGGCCACTCGCGCATTACAGCGTCTTCAAAGAGTGATGAAACAATCGGTACATACAAGCGCATGAATGTTCATATGCTTGCAGTACAGGCTGTCTACAGCTTCTAGCACAAAAGACGAGTTTGTCGCATAATGAAAGGCCGAAGCGTCCAGTAAAGGCGCCTCGGCCTTTAACTTATTTCACGTGCGATGAATGTATTTTTCCATCACCTAACGCTCTGTGCGCCATTGTTCTTAATGGTGCTTGTTGGTTGGCTCTTAATCCGAGCAGGAATCTTTGACAAAGCCGTCTCTAAGGCGCTTTCACGATTTGTTTTCCGATTTCTGATGCCAGTGATGCTTTTTGGCCTCATGAGTCGCACAACTGACATGCCTCCTGTGGATTGGAGCGTGCTGATTGCTTTCTTTGGCTCTTGCATTGTGGTTTTCTCTTTGGGAAGAATCACAGCAAAATCTCTTTTCCACTCAGATTCAACAGCGCAAGTTATCCTAGGAATGGGAGGCATCTTTGCCAACAATGTGCAACTTGGCATCCCAATTGTTCAGACAAGTTTAGGCGATGGAGCGATTCCAACAGCCTCTCTTTTGATTGTTTTTAATGTTCTCCTCTTGTGGACAGCGGCAACAGCCTGTGTGGAGTTTGGCAAAACAAAAGGGAAAATTGACGCGAAGCATTTTTCTCAAGCGCTTTTTAACACAGCAAAAAATCCCATCGTTTTAGGCATTCTCACGGGAACGCTTTATAGCTTCACGGGACTACCACTTCCTACGGTTGTCGACCAATCGGTAAGTTTAATCGCCACAGCAACCACGCCCTGTGCATTGATTGTTGTCGGCATGGGGCTTGCGGAACACTCCTTTAGAGAGTCTCTATCAAAGGGAGCGGTTGTAAGCCTCTTTAAACTTTTTATTCAGCCCACATTGGTTTTCATTCTCTGTAAAGTGATTGGAGTGGGTAGCGTCGAAACCTACGCAGCAGTCGTGATGGCAAGTCTTCCCTGTGCCATTAATCTTTACATTATGGCAACGGAATTTGATTCAGAGAAGGGCGCAGCGAGTAACGCAATTTGCCTATCAACAATTATTTCATCTTTAACCGTACCGTTGGTGCTTACGCTTTTAGGCATCGGGTATTAAAAAAATAGGGAGGAAAGCCAATGACAAAGAAACTTTTCCACTTTATTCACCATGCAGCTTTTTGGGTAGAAGTTAACGGAAAGAGGGCGCTTTTTGATCCCTATTTGGATGGGAATCCTGCGGGTTTGTCTGCAAAGGATGTGAAGGCCGATTGGATTTTCATCTCACACGCACACTCAGACCACTTAGGAAGTGCTTTTGAAATTGCCCGCCAGAATGGGGCGACGATTATCTCAACGGCGGAAGTCTGTGGCCTCGCTACAAATGCGGGATGCAAAGCGCATGCGATGCACGTGGGTGGCACATTCACTTTTGAATTTGGCAAGGTAAGGCTCACGCCAGCCTTTCACGGAAGTGGTGTTGCAGGGGGACACGCCTGCGGCTTTATTGTGGATTTCTACGGGGCGAAGGTTTACTTTGCAGGCGACACAGGGCTCTTTGGAGACATGAAGTGGTTACGAGAAGTTGAGCCTTTTGATGTTGCTATTCTTCCTATTGGTGGAAACTTCACGATGGATCCAGAGGATGCGGCAAGAGCTGCCGCTTGGCTAGGAGCGCCTTTTGTGATACCTGTTCACTACAACACGTGGCCTGTTATTGCGCAGGACGCCTTGGCCTTTAAGGCGAAAGTAGAAGAGAAGAGAGAAAGCAAGGTACTGATTGTTTCTCCTGGGGAAACAATTGAAATTCCTTAGTTTTCTTTACTTTGAGACTCGTCCTCAGAGTGTTCTCCTGCTACGCAGACAAGAACAGAGAGGGCCAGGGCGAATCCGAGAGCGGTAAGCCAATAAAAATAAATCATCGCTTCTCTCCTGTCAGTAGAGGGTTAGGTCATTTTGCCTAATGTACTCATCTGTGATTTTCCCGTGCATAACCTTATAGGCCCAGGCAGTGTAGCCGAGCACGACAGGTAAGAGGATAACGACAGCAAGTAGTGTGATTTCAAGCGTTAGCTGAGAACTACAGCAATCCCAAATTGTGAGGCTCATATTTGGATTTGTGGAACTTGGCAAGACAAAGGGAAACATCGCAACGGGCGGCGTGAAGACTGCACAGAGGATAGCTAGACCACTAGAGAGCATCGCAGAGAATCCTAGGTGTCGACGTGCGAAGACGACAACAGCAGTCTCCCCAATAAAGCTGAGAATCGGTAAAGCAAAAAGAGCAGGGTGCCGCAAGAAATTTGCGAACCAGCCGTCCGAGTAGATATCAACGGTTTTTGCTAGCGGGTTTGCAGGTCCCGATGGCGAGAGCCCCAAGCTTGCAACATAGCCATCGATACCAACGTAAGCCCAAATGCCGCCAATGATAAATAGGAGAGCCGCGATTGTTGCGGCAACAGCGGCAATGATAGAGGCTCTCTGTTGCAGTGTGTCTTCCGTTTTGTAGACAAGCCAGGAGGCACCATGAACGACAAACATCGTAAGAGTAGTCACGGCATAGAATAGGGCAAAGGGCGAGAGTAGCGTCCAAAAACTTCCTGTGTAAATCGGCCGCATATTTTCATCAAAGTGAAATGGCACGCCGAGTAGGAGGTTTCCGATAAGAACACCAAAGAGTAGTGGTGCAAGAAGGGACGCAGCAAAAAGAACGGAGTCCCAGCAAGAGCGCCACCTCTGGGAGGGAACTTTACTTCTAAATTCAATGGCAACGGGGCGAAGAATCAATGCAAAAAGAGCAAGGTGCAATATCCAGTAGAAACTGGAAAAAGCAGCTGAATAAAAAAGTGGCCAAGCAGCAAATATCGCGCCAATTCCCGTGAGAAGCCAGGCTAAATTACCGCACCAATGGGGTGCAATGGTATTAATCATGCAACGGCGTTGAAGGTCTGTTTTCCCCAGGAAGGGTAAAAGAGCACTAACCCCTAGGGCAAAGCCATCCATGAGAGCAAAACCGACAAGAAAGAGCCCGATTAGCAACCACCAAATGACTTTAAGGACAGCATAGTCAATCATAGTTTTTCTCCGCGGCCTTAAGCTATTTTCTCAAAAAAGTAACGGCCGGTTCCAAGAGAGCTTGGTCCCAAGCGGATAAAACGCTTCATGAGCCAGAGATCTGCAAGTAGCAGAGCCAAGTACAAAAGGGCGAATCCTCCAATCGAGAAGAAAAGCGCTGCAGGGGAGAGGGTCGAAGTTGAGAGATCCACGGGCAGAACCTCATAGATACTCCAAGGTTGGCGTCCGTATTCGGAAACAAACCAACCGAACTCGCTACTAAGCCACGGGAGAGGAAGACTTAGGAGGGTAATTTTCTGTAGGAACCGCTTCTTAGTAAGCGTTCCTTTGATGCTGCAAACTGTTGTGGCAATAAAGATGCCAAGGCAAATTAAACCACAAAGAACCATGATGCGAAATGACCAATACATGGGAGTGACGCGCGGAATTGTCGAGAGTGCAGCGGCGCGCATTTGCTCAGGAGTGGCCTGAGAAATATCGCTGTTTTTGTTGAGATATTTTTCCAGTAAGAGCCCATAGCCCAGGGAGGCTTTTACTTCGTTAAAGCGTTTTTGTAAGTCTTTGTCTGCGGGAGATTTTCTTAGAGCACTAAGGAGTTCAACGGCCTGAGCGCCTTCGATAATCTTTTCCTGAGCAGCTTCAACAAGGGGATTAATCCCCAAGACTTCATCGCTTGTTGACCGAGTCCCCATAAGGCCCAAGAACCAAGGAAGAGAAACTTCAAAATTGTTCTTCCTAGCCGCTTCATCGATTCCTGCAACGATAGAAAGGGAGGCGGGAGCTTCTTGCGTTTCCCAACTAGCCTCGATTGCAGCAATTTTTGTCGGTTGATTTTTTGTGACAAGGTAGGCGGATTCGTTACCCATGTGTAGCGTAAGAACCGTAGCAATGAGTCCAAAGACCGAGGCAAGCTTTATCGAGCGTTTTGCAAAGGCAATGTCCCGGCTCCGAATAAGGTAAAAGGAAGAAATAGCCAAGACAAAAATTGCCCCTGTCATGTAACTTGCGTTAATCGTGTGCATGAATTTAGTCTGAGCCCAAGGACTTGTCACGATGGCCCAGAAGTCCGTGATTTCCATGCGCATTGTGATGAAATTGAAATCACTGCCCGTTGGAAACTGCATCCAAGCATTAACAATCAAAAGCCACAATGCGGAAAGATTAGACCCTATGGCAACAAGGAAGGTTATAAAAAGGTGATGCTTTTTTCCTACACGATTCCAAGCAAAAAAGAATAGACCAACAAAGGTAAATTCCAAGAAGAAAGCAAGCAATCCTTCGATAACTAGAGGAACGCCGAAAATGTCTCCCGCGTAGTGCGAGAGATAGGCCCAGTTTGTTCCAAACTGAAAGAGTGCCGCAATACCTGTGGCAACAGTCATTGCGAAATTGATGCCAAAGAGTTTCCCCCAAAAGCGGGTCATGTCCCGATAAATCTCTTTTCCCGTGACGACAAAGCAGCTTTCCATGATGACAAGCAAGAAGGAAAGCCCGAGAGTTAGCGGCACAAAGAGAAAGTGATACATGCTTGTGACGGCAAACTGCAGACGCGAATAATCAACAAGAGAAGAAGAAAACATTTATCGAGTTTAAATAGTTAGTCACAGCAAGAAGAGAGTAACAGGGTTCGGGGGCGGAAAAAGGCTCTACAGTCGCATGCGACCAAGAGCGCGTTTCTCCCCAAAAATTTTGACACTCTCCCAAAGGTCTCATTTTGCCTCAGTTCTAGATGAAATAGCGGCGAAAACGCGAAGAAGTTACGACTTACGAAATGCGCTCGCAAAGGCTCTTGCCATTGCCGAGTCATTTTGAGTGAAAGACTTCTTTTCCGCGCGCACTTCGTTGCGAGGCGCTTTTTTAAATTCCTCTCGTTTGAAATTTTTCTGAAATTCTTTGTGTTTCGGGCGTGCTTCTGCGGGATTTCCGAACTTCGCCTCAGGCTTTTTCATGCTCTGTGGTTTGGCACGAGGTTCCGTTGCAAATTTCATCGAAAGGGCAGCACGATGTCGTTCAAGGTCAACATTTAGAACGCGTACCTTGATGATTTGACCGACGTGAACAATCTCTCGTGGGTCACGGACAAAGCGGGAAGACATTTCTGAAATATGCAGTAACCCATCCTGATGCACGCCAATATCGACGAAAGCGCCAAACGCTGTCACATTGGTAACAACCCCTTCGAGAATCATCCCTGCGGTGAGATCTTTTAGCGCATGAACGGAATCATCGAACTTCGCGGCTTTAAATTCTGGTCGTGGGTCACGTCCAGGCTTTTCAAGCTCACGGAAGATGTCTTTGACCGTAGGAAGTCCAAAGTGTTCATCCGTGAATTCCGAAGCATTTAACTTAGAAAGCACTTCGTGGTTTCCGATAAGTTCCGTGATGGGAAGAGAGGTTTTCGTGAGAATCTTTTCAACTACTGGATAAGACTCAGGGTGCACACAGGAGGCGTCTAGCGGGTTTGTTCCGCCCACGATGCGAAGGAACCCTGCTGACTGCTCAAAGGCTTTGTCGCCAAAGCGTGGCACTTCAAGAAGCGCCTTTCTGTCTGCGAAAGCGCCATTCTTTTCTCTATAGTCAACGATGCGCTTTGCCTGTAGGGAATTAAGCCCTGAGACGCGGCAAAGAAGAGCGGCAGAAGCAGTATTAAGGTCGACACCAACCGCATTAACGCAATCTTCGACAATGTTGTCGAGTTTTGTGGATAGTTTTGTTTGATTGACATCGTGTTGATACTGACCAACGCCGATGGCTTTGGGTTCAATCTTCACGAGTTCCGCTAAGGGATCCTGCAAGCGACGTGCAATGGAGACCGCTCCTCTTAGACTCACATCAAGCTCCGGGAGCTCTTCAGCGGCGCTCTTTGAAGCTGAGTAAACGGAAGCTCCCGCCTCACTAACGACAACCTTGGTTAAGTTAAGCTCAGGATGTGTTTCAATGAGTTCTGCGACGAGTTTGTCGGTTTCTCGGCTCGCGGTTCCGTTACCGATAGAGACGAGTGAGGAGCCATATTTGCGAGCAAGTCCCGCGAGGATTTCGATGGAATTTTGCCAATCGTTTCTCGGTTCATGCGGATAGATGGTTCCTGTCTCAAGAACGGCACCCGTATCGGAAATCACGGCGACCTTCACGCCTGTGCGAATACCAGGATCAAGGCCGATGACTCCCTTGTGCCCTGCGGGTGGCGAGAGGAGAAGATCTTTGAGGTTAGTGCCGAAGATTTCAATGGCAGAGTCCTGTGCCGCTTCACGAAGGCGTGAGAAAAGACTACTTTCTAATTGCCAAGAGCACTTAACGCGCCAAGTCCATCCGACGACAGACTGTAACCAAGAATCCGCAGGAAGCCCCGCATTTTCTAGGCCAAGGAATTTCGCAATGAGTGCCTCGCAGGGGTGGACGGGAAGTGCCTCTTCCTCCTCTGAAAGCCGCACAGAAAGCTTCAAGAATCCTGCGTCTCTTCCGCGAAACATCGCAAGAGCACGGTGGGAAGGAACTTCGCAAATGGGTTCAGAAAAGGCAAAGTAATCCTTAAAGGTTGCAGCCTCCGTGGCTTTCTCTTTTTCCTCAACGACAGCACTTACCATTGAGGCTTTACTCCAAAGGAATTCTCGGAGGGTTTCGAGCATATCAGCGTTTTCAGAGAAGCGCTCTGCAAGAATGTCTCGGGCGCCTTCAAGAGCAGCTTTTGCTGTCTCAATGCCTTTTTCTGGGTTAAGGAATTCTGCTGCCTTCGCTTCGGGTTCTAGACTGTGATCGGCTAAGAGCGCGTCTGCGAGGGGCTCAAGACCAGCTTCTTTAGCGGTCTGCGCACGGGTACGGCGCTTCGGCTTAAAGGGTAGATAGAGGTCTTCGAGACGCTGCTTTGTGTCCGCTTCAAGAATGCTCTGAAGAAGATTGTCCGTGAGTTTTCCCTGAGAGCGGATGGACTCAAGAACACTTGTCTTTCGTTCTTCGAGGCCTCGGCCATATTCAAGCGCCTCTTCAAGTTCACGCAATTGGGTGTCATCGAGTCCCCCTGTGACTTCTTTGCGGTAACGAGCAATAAAGGGAACCGTTGCTCCAGAATCCAATAGATGGATTGCGGCATTGACTTGTTCTACTGTGGCTTTGATGGTGGATGCGATGTGCGTGACAATGCGCTCTTGCGCTGCGGAGTCGAGACGTGTCATCTGTAATACTTTCAAAAAAAATAAGGCGAACTATAACGGGTTGTTCGCAATTTACGGTACGAAAACACGCCGCGGGATCTTCTCACGCGGCGTGAAATAAAAAGAAACGTTGTGATTCCTCATTAACCAACACGAGGAACTGTGAGGCTACCCTCGGGCATCAGAATGGTCTTCGGATGCTCGCCAACGTACTGTTTAGCAATCGCATAGGCTTCTTCGAAAGAATCCACAGCGGCTGTAAAGAGCATGTCTTTGGCAAGCGTCTTATCGAGGCGCGTCACAAGGATGTAACGTGCCTTAGAAATCGGGCGTGTGATAGCAAACGCCTTGTTGGCGCCAATCTTGAAGTTTTGTTCCAATTCAGCCTTAATAGCCTCTGGGGTCTTCAAGCGACGGAAAGTTTCCTCAAGAACCTTAGAGCCAGAACCTTCTTCGCAGTCAGCAAAGAGAATGACAACGCCACCCTTGCGTACGGCGCACATAGCGTTGTCCATCGTCTTTTGCATCTGATAGACATTGATGTCTTTCGGGTAGCCACCGCAACTTGCGATAACAAGATCGGCTTCCTCGGGGATGACACCACCATAGACTTCATCGACAAAGTGGCAAGCTTCCTTATGGGCGGCAATGTAGTCGCCAGCGAACATCCTTAGGAACTGGTGCTTGGCGTTAAGAATGGCATTAAAGAGGAAAAGAGAACGGCCCTTAGCAAAGAGCGCAACACCTTCCATCTGATCTTCGTAGCAGGGGTTTCCTGTCGTGCGGCCGAGACCTGCGTGCTCGTCGAGCATGAAGCTGTGGTTAACGCGGATGGTTTCCATCGCGGCGCATCCAGGGAGAATGGCCTTACGACCGCCACCGTAGCCAGAGAAATAGTGGTGAACAATAGTCCCAGTGAGGATCACGTGATCGACATTACACAAGTGCTTATTAATCCAAACAGGTGTGCCACGGGACGTGGTTCCAAAGAATTCAAAATCCTTATCGATTGTGCATGTGGAGTTATACATGCGAAGGCGGCTTGCGACGTTTTCTCCAACGGCAGCAACCATCTCTTCGTGCGTCATGTCGCGGTGAGAGCCAAGAGAAAAGACGATTTTCATATCTTCGTCTTTCACGCCCAAACGGTTCATTTCTTCGACAAGCACGGGCATGAAGTCAAAGCTATTGGCCACACGCGTCGGGTCGTTGCAAATGAAGGCAACCGTGTCTCCGGGTTTCACAATCTTTTCGATGGATTCGCAACCGATGGGATTACGGATAGCCTGAAGAACACCGGCTTTTACATCCGCCATGACGGGGAAGTCTTCTGTACGAACTTGCGCAATGATTTGAGAATCATCAATTGAGAAGGTTTTATGCCCACGGCCGTAGGCAAAATCAAATTGTTTCAAAGACACGGTTATGCTCCTAGAGCAATGAAAAAAAGATTAAAACATTATAAAAGGGCGGAAAAACGACTGCCATAGGCATTTGCCCCCTATCTACCTATCTATTTAGGGAAAGAAGAAGGGCGCGTGTTTCCTCAAGGTTTAATTGACCAGGAGCAGAGGTGCTTCCAAAGCCCGCGAATGTCGCAGCGGATCCAAAGGCGCCGCCTGCAACGCGGGTAAGGATTCCAAGGGGGCCCATAGCAATCGCAATAATGGGGGAGGCAAAAGCCTCTTTTGCTCTAAGAAGGGTAGAAAACACCGTAAGAACATCCCTTTCGCTCTTAGGCATAACGGCAATCTTGAGAATATCCGCTCCTGCTGCATACATGCGAGAAAGCTTCTGAAAAAGAACAGTTTCTTTTGGCGTTTTCTCAAAATCATGAAAGCTTGAAACGATTGGGATACTGCACTCCTTAGCGAAAGAAAATAATTCCTTAACGTCGCCGCGGCCAAATTCAATATCGATGGCATCGGGTTTCGCCTGTTCCATAAAAGAAAGAAGAAGCTTCTTGTAGGCTTTCCTATCGAGCGTGGCAGCGCCCCCTTCGCGACTGGTTCGAAGCGTGCAAAGGATGGGTTTTGTCGTGGAAATGCGAAGACGTTCGTAGGCGTGACTAAGGGAGTCGACATCGTAAGTTTTAAAGGCATCAAGACGCCACTCAAGGATATCTACAGGCTCTTTATCGAGGGTGCGAGCCCGAGAAGAGAGGCTACGTTCTTCTTTAGAAGAAAGGCTAACGAGAACTTTAACGGGACCGGATCCAACGTTAACAGAACCAATTTTTATCGAATGCATGACCGATTCCTTCAGAGCTAAGTCACAAGTAACTCGCAGTATAAAATGTGAGAGAAAAGGAAATTTCAAAAAGAAAGCAAAAGATGCAAGAAGAGCAGTTGGGGATGCGGGTTGACAAGTGGCTTTGGGCCGCGCGATTTTTTAAGACGCGAGCCTTGGCGCGTGAAGCGGTGGAGTTGGGGCGTGTGAGAATCTCTGGAGAGAGGATGAAACCTTCAAGAGAAATCCGCGCGGGAGACCGTCTGCAGATTGATAGGGCCGAAGAACGATTTGATGTTTACGTTCTTAAACTTAGTGAATTCCGAGGTCCGGCTCCCGTTGCCCGAGAACTCTACGAGGAAACTGAAGAGTCCCGTGAGAGACGCGAGAGAATTGCGGCAAACAAGCGCTACGCAGAAGAACCTGCACAGTCGATTCGCAAGGGGCGTCCCACGAAGCGAGACGCCCGAGCGATTCGTGCTATCAAATATGGCTAAGAGAGTGTCTCCGCTCTAAGGAAAGACGCCAGCCATATCCGTACTGGCAAATCCTGTTAGTGGCAACTGGACGGGGAGTCCCGTCTTCTGGCTCTTATAGATTGCCAAGACAAGTTCGAGCGCACGACGTCCGCAGTAGCCATCTACGTAGGGCTTTCGATTTTCTTCAATTGCAGCTTTCATATCCGCAAAGATTCGTAGGTGTCCGTTTCCGTAGACATTGGTGGTTTTCTCACGGATTGCACGAATGGCCTCGTCTTCTTCACGTTCGTCAGCAAATTGCCAAAGAGCGATTTCGTTAGCGGATTCCCCGGAAATTTTTACCGTGCCTTTTTCGCCAAAGATGCAGAGGGTTTCCTCTAAGTTCTGCGGGAAAATGTTTGTTGTTCCTTCTACCGTTGCGATGGCGCCACTCTTAAAGTTAACAACGGCAAGTCCCACATCTTCTGCTTCAATGTAGGGGTGAAAACGACGCCGTGTTGAGCCGTAGACGCTTTCGATTTCATCTCCCATCATCCAGCGCAGAAGATCGATACCATGAATGCACTGATTCATAAGAGCACCGCCATCGCGAGCCCATGTGCCACGCCATGCGGCCTGCGCGTAGTAGTCATGGCTACGGTGCCAACGGATTTGCACTGTGCCGTGGGAGAGTTTCCCAAAGCGGCCTTCTTCTAAGGCGTGCCGCGTGGCTTGAATGGCTTCGTTATAGCGATTCTGCTGGCAAACGCAGATTTTTACGCCTTTCTTCTCAGCCTTCTCAAGCATGGCATCGGCATCTTGTAGGCTCATAGCCATCGGCTTTTCAACAATGAGATGTACGCCAAAGTCGAGAACAGAAAGCGCAATCTTCGCGCGCGCCCCACTATCGACTGCAAGGCTAACGACGTCGATTTTGTTTTCTTTGAGCATCTCCCTGAAATCAGTGTAGGTTTTTGCACCTTTAAGCCTAAATTCGTAAACAATCGCGTCCATGGCGCGTTGGTTTAAGTCGCAGACAGCGACAATATTCATGCCACACTGCAGGGCGGCGTTAACGTGATTTGCGGCAATTCGACCGCAACCGATAATGGCGTAATTCATAGTGCTAAAAAAGGTTAAAGAAAATTGTTTTTATTCTTGGCTCGAAAAGCGGGAGCGTAGAGAGCGGCTAAACGGATAGCCTCTACTAAACTCACCGAACTTGCAAGGCCCTTTCCTGCGATGTCAAAAGCTGTTCCGTGATCTACGGACGTGCGAAGGAAAGGAAGTCCAAGGGTGACAGAAATTGTACGTTCAAAATCGACCATTTTTGTCGCAATATGCCCTTGGTCGTGATAAAGCGAAATCACGGCGTCAAAAGCCTTGTTTTTTAATGCGAAATAAAAGACTGAGTCTGCCGGAAGCGGACCCGTGACATCAAAGCCTTCCTGTCTTGCGGCTTCTACGGCTGGCGTGATTTCTCGGGATTCTTCACTGCCAAAAAGCCCGTTGTCCGAGCAGTGTGGATTTAATCCTGCAACGGCAAGCCTTGGCTTTGAGATCCCAAGTGTTTCAAGAGAGGCTACAGCTTTCTTAATGAAATCAAGGAGTTTTTCCTTTGTGACGAATTTACAGGCTTCCGTAAGAGACATGTGTCGCGAGAGGAAAAAGACGCGAAGCGAGTGCACTTGAAACATCGTTAGAGGGGAGGAAACACCACTAACACCTGCCAAAATCTCTGTGTGTCCGATGTAGGGGACGTGTGCTAGGTGAAGAGATTGCTTATTGAGGCATGTTGTAGCGAGAGCATCAACTTTGCCTTTAAGAGCAAGGCGAGCAGCAGTGGTTACGTATTCAAAGCCAGCCCTCCCACAGGCGGCAGACGGCTTTCCAATTTCGAAATCGTCTAATTTAATGTTATCTAGCGAGAGAAAATTCAAATCAGTGTCGCTTAAGCCTCTTAACTCTTCATCCACTAGATGTACAGCAGGCGAAACGTGCATGCTTTTTGCTGCACGCATAAAGACTTCAAGGTTTCCCACTCCAAGTAGATGCGCAGAAGACTTAACAATTGGGTCAACACTTGCTGCGGCTAGGACTTCTGGCCCAATGCCTGCGGGATCTCCCATGGGAACACAAATAAGAGGCTTCATTTGAAATTTTTCATGGCTAAGAAAGAATGGGTGAAATAATAACGCCAGCTTTTAGAGCAAACGGTAATACGCAAATATTGCGAATGTTTCGAGATCCCACGAAAAAAGGTTAACGGAAATGACAACAAAGCCCATTCGGTTCCCAGAAGTTCTTCTTGTGTTGCGGCACGGACAAACCGCATGGAACTTAGAGCGTAGGCTCCAAGGGCGCATCGATATTCCGTTAAATGAGACGGGGCGTCTTCAGGCCGCAACCAACGGTAGAACGCTTGCCGCCCTTCTCAAAAGAGAAGGAATTGCCCCAGAATCCGTTCAAATTTTCTCTAGCCCTCTTTCTCGCACGATGCAAACGGCAGAGATTGCCTCTCGGGAGGCTGGGCTCACAGCGCCTATTAAGCCAGAGGCTCGGCTAATCGAGCAAGATTTTGGCCTTTTGCAGGGAATGACGCACGAAGAGGTTCAAAAGAAGTATCCATATTGTTGGTATATGCGTCAACATAAACCGCTTTCTTACCTTCCTCCATTAGGTGAGTCTGGAGCGGTTTTCCAAGAAAGAATTTCTTCTGTAATTGACGCTTCTACTGGCGTAACGCTTCTCGTGGGGCATTTTGGTCTTTTGCGAACACTCATTGCCTTAAGTAAAAGCAATGCAATTAAGACGGATTTAGATTTTGAGACCCTCACGGGTGATCAAAACGCCGTCTACATGGTAAGAAATGGCATTCTTACGCTACACCGTGCAAGCGAGGCGAAGTAGGAGACGTTTGATAGGAGAGGGAAGCGCTTCGCTTTCAACCTCAGCCCACGGGAGCCACTTCCCAGGGCCTTCGGGGTTTACTCTCGTGGGAAGCGTTTCTCTGTAAACCTTAGCTTGTAGTCTGTAGTGCGTGAAATCGTGCTGAAAACTTGCGATGGGAAGTCCTTCTAGACTGTCGAACTCTGGCAAACTCCAAAGGCCACGCCAAACGCCTTTCCCAGTACGCTTTACAACCCAAAGAGCATCTCCCTGCAAATAAAGCTTCATTGCCCTTTGGCGAACGGGCTTTGGCGTTTTCTTCGTTCGGACAGGATAGAACTCTGTTTTTCCTAATCTGTGCGCTTCGCACCAAGCACAAACAGGGCACTTTTCGCAATGAGGATGTGTACGCGTACAAATTCCAGAACCAATATCCATGAGAGCCTGGTTGTAGGTGCCTGCATCTTTCTCTGGGACGAGTTCCTCGGCAAGTGCCCAAAGAGTTTTTAGCGAAGAGGCAGAATCAACAGGGTCTTTCAATGCAATAAGACGAGAGAAAACGCGGCGGACATTGCCGTCAAGGATGGGTGTTGCTGCATCAAAAGAGAAACTTGCAATGGCCCCTGCTGTGCTTTTCCCAACGCCTGGAAGTTGCATTAATTCCTCTCGGGTTTTGGGGAAATTGCCACCGAAGTCCGCCTCAATTTTCTTCGCACAGGCTAGAAGATTTCTCGCTCTCGAGTAGTAGCCCAATCCTGCCCAAAGACGCATGACATCCTCTTCACTCGCTTTTGCTAGAGAGGAAAGAGTTGGAAAAGCTGCGATAAATCGCTTGAAGTATTCAGAGACAACGGGAACCTGCGTCTGCTGAAGCATCACTTCCGAGAGCCACCTCTTATAAGCATCTTTAACCATCCAAGGCAGTCCCTGACGACCGTAGATGGGTTGCCAGGTAAGGAGTGCCGCGGCAAAGCCCGCAAAGTTTTGAGATTTTTTTCGCATGAGGGCATCTTAATCGGATTTGCTTTTAGGGAGGGAAAACCCTCAAGCGAATTTCTTTACATAAATCAAAACAACAGAATTCGAAGAGGGTATGATTGCGCCCTAATTCGCCGAGTTAAACGACAACTTGCGGGGCGAAACACAAATTCCGCTAAAGCGTCTCCCGCATTTAGGTCGCTGGGTTCATTCTCCGATTACTTCTTGCGTAAGGCGCTGTCCTTAAAACGCTTGATTTAAATAGGAGTCAGCAATGGCCAGCGATTTTCTTTTTACCTCAGAGTCCGTTAGCGAAGGTCATCCAGATAAGGTTTCCGATCAGATTTCGGATGCAATTCTTGATGCCTGCCTTAAAGAAGATAGATTAAGCCGCGTTGCAGCGGAAACGCTTTGCACGACAGGGCTTGTTGTCCTCGCAGGTGAAATTACCACCAAGGCTAAGGTCGATTATGAAGCGGTTGTGCGCCGTGTTTTAAAGCGCATTGGCTACGACAATGAAGAATATGGCATCGATGCTAAGACCTGCGAGGTTCGCACCTGCTATGACGAACAGTCCCCCGATATTAAGCAGGGCGTCGATGAAAAAAATGGCGACCCGCTTACGCAGGGCGCAGGCGATCAAGGCCTGATGTTTGGTTTCGCTTGCGATGAAACACCAACTCTCATGCCCGCGGCAATTTTCTACGCACATCAACTTGTCGAGCAACAGTCTCGCGTGCGTCGTGATGGCACGATGCCCTACCTTCGCCCTGATGCGAAGAGTCAGGTCACGCTTCGCTACGTAGATGGAAAGCCAGTGTCAGCTGCCAAAATCGTTCTTTCTACGCAGCACTCGCCTGAGTGGAGCGATGGCAATGCAATGAAGCCAGAATTTCGCGACGCTGTAATCGAAAACATCATTCGTCCGATTATGCCTTCTGAGTGGCTCCGCGACACCGAGTTCCTCATCAACCCAACTGGGCGTTTCGTCACAGGTGGCCCACAGGGAGACTGTGGCCTTACGGGCCGAAAGATTATTGTTGACACTTACGGTGGTGCTTGCCCGCACGGGGGCGGCGCCTTCTCAGGGAAAGATCCCTCAAAGGTTGACCGTTCTGCTGCCTATGCCTGCCGTTACGTTGCAAAGAACATCGTTGCCGCAGGATTAGCTCGTCGTTGCCAAGTGCAGGTCGCTTACGCAATTGGTATCCCAGATCCGATGAACGTCACGGTACGTACGGAAGGCACTGGCGTTATTTCCGATGAAGAGCTCTCTAAAATTGTTCGCAAGGTTTTTGACCTTAGACCAGGTGGAATCGTGAAGATGCTTGATCTTTGCCGCCCGATTTATGAAAAGACTGCCGCTTACGGACACTTTGGTCGTGAAGAACCAGAATTCACATGGGAACTTTGCGACAAGATTGAAGCTCTAAAGGTTGCCGCTGGCGTTTAAGGCGGTAAAAAGAAAGGGCGCAACTCCTCCCGATAAGAGACGAGGTCCGCCCTTACTTCGTTTGAGAAAGATGAGACCGTGCCCCATATAAAGAGCACGGTTTCGCTTCTCTAGGCTACTTGCCTAACGTACGCCACACACAACGGCTCATCAATTCGAGCGAATTGCCGAGTGTCTTTTCGTCAAAGTCAAAGTGGTTGTTGTGGTGACCTGCTGCGCGGTTCGTACCAACTTGGACGTATGTGCCCTTGCCACCAGCGGCCTGAACGGTACTCATAAGGTGTGCGTAGTCTTCGGAGGCGCCAAAGCGCTTACGTTCGATGATGTTATTGAAGACGCCCATTTCTTTCGCTTCTTCAGCAACGACCTTCGCGCATTCGGCATCAGATTCGGCACTCTTTGTGCCCCCCATGAGTTTGATTGAGTAGCCGCAACCCCACATATCGCCAGCGGCCTTGCCGATACGTTGGACTTCGCCAAACATGTAGTCGTTCAAGTCACTTGTAATACCACGGGTTTCCAAAACGAGGACGGCTTTGGGCGGAATAAGGTTACGGCCTTCACCACCGATGAGCTTACCAACTGTGATACGTGTGTCACCCTTGCCAGAGCGTGGGATGGCGTGCATGTTCAATGTTGCCGTTGCAGCAGAGAGAAGGGCATTCTTTCCTTCTTCAGGAGCGTTGCCAGCGTGAGCAGGAACGCCTGTGTAGGTGATATCAGCCTTTGTTGTCGCAAGGAAGTTTGTCGTTCCGCAAATGACGGTTCCGAGGTCCTCAGCTTGGAAGCCAATGTGCAAACCAAAGATGATGTTAACACCCTTAACGGCACCTGCATCAGCCATCGGTTTTGCACCGCGAACGCCTTCTTCTGCGGCTTGGAAGATGAAGCGAATCTTGCCTTTCAATTGATCTTTGCAGGCGGCAATAACTTCAGCGAGAGCCAAACCAATCGTCACGTGGCCGTCGTGGCCGCAGGCGTGCATGGCGCCCTTGTTGACAGAGGCAAAGCCTTCTGCTGTCGGGCGATGTGTCGGTTCGTCACATTCTGTGCAGTCGTTGCAGTCCATATCAAAGCGAACAGCGAGGAAGGGGCCGTCGCCACCGAAATCCATATCAGCCCAGAAGCCCGTGAGGCCGCCAGTCATCTTGGCAACGAGTTCAGGGTCTGCACCCTGTGCAATAGCGCGTTCCTGGTGCTTCTTGAGAACTTCTGGAGCAGGAACACCCATCATGGATTCCGCTTTTACGGCGTCTTTGCCCATGGTGATTTTGTAGCCCAAGCTCTGCATCTTCTTGATGGCTAAAGAAGCAGTACGGAATTCTGTCCAAGCAGATTCTGGATATTTATGCAAGTCGCGGCGTGTGGCGGCGAGTCCAGGAACCAATTCCTTGACTTTTGCAAGCATTGTCTCGTTCATAATTTCAAGCGTCCTCTTGTACGGTT
>CAZHBC010000015.1:0-15817 GCA_964530715.1 uncultured Sutterella sp.
GTGAAGGCGGCCACACGGTTGGTGCTGGCGTCGTTGCGAAGATCCTTGAGTAATTGACAGCGTCAAAGGGGTGCAGTTATACTGCGCCCCCTAGCTCTTTTTACGTTCTTTTTAGGATAAAAATAAATGCAATCTCAACGCATTCGTATTCGTCTCAAGGCGTTTGACTATAAATTAATCGATCAATCTGCTCTTGAGATTGTTGATACGGCAAAGCGTACTGGTGCCGTTGTTCGTGGCCCAGTTCCGTTGCCGACTCGCATTCAGCGCTTTGATATTCTGCGTTCGCCGCACGTCAACAAGACGAGCCGCGACCAGCTTGAAATTCGTACGCACCAGAGACTCATGGACATCATTGATCCGACCGATAAGACGGTTGATGCTTTGATGAAACTTGATTTGCCCGCTGGCGTGGATGTCAAGATCAAGGTGCAGTAAAAGTTTTTTGCGACGTTTCTAAAAACTGTCGCACAAAGTGTCGCTCCTGGCACACCAAAGCAGTCGATCGGTGTTGGCGCGCTTTTCTCCCTTAAAAAAGAGAAGGTGAACGCAACCTCCCGTCGTGGAGTGATTTTATAAAGTACGGTCCCGGCCAATCGTAGCCGGGGTGGAGATAATAAATGAGTGATAAGCTCGGCTTAGTCGGTCGCAAGGTCGGCATGACGCGCATCTTCATGGACGACGGCGAGTCCGTTCCCGTGACGGTGGTTGACGTCTCCGATAACCGTGTCGTTTATGTAAAGACACAGGAAAGCGACGGCTACAATGCCATTCAAGTCGCGTTTGGCTCCAAAAAGCCTTCGCGCGTCAACAAGGCTCTCGCTGGCCACTTTGCTAAGGCCGGTGTTCAGGCAGCCGCAGTGTTGAAGGAATTCCATGTCGATGCTGACAAGATTGCCAATTACAAACCTGGCATGGTCTTGGCAGCGGATATGTTCGCCGTCGGCCAGAAAGTGGACGTTACGGGTACGACAATCGGCAAGGGATACGCAGGCGTTATCAAGCGCCATCATTTCAGTTCCAACCGCGCCAGCCACGGTAACTCTGTGACGACAAATGCCCCAGGTTCTATTGGTAACCGCCAGGATCCGGGTCGTGTCTTCCCAGGTAAGCGTATGGCAGGTCACCTCGGTGACGCACAGCGTACGACGCAGAATCTCGTCATTACGCGTGTGGATGTCGAACGTGGTCTTCTCTTGATCCGTGGTGCAATCCCGGGTAGCAAGGGCGGTGAAGTTTTTGTCCGTCCCGCCGTTAAGGCCTAATAGGAGCGAACCATGGAATTGAATTTAATCAATGAGCAGGGTGTTGAGACGGCCAAGGTGCCGGCCTCCGATGCCGTGTTCGCACGTGAATACAATGAAGCGCTGGTTCATCAGTTGGTAGTTGCCTACCAGGCCAACGCTCGTCAGGGTACGCGCGCTCAGCTCAATCGTGAGTTTGTGCATCACACGACAAAGAAGCCTTTCCGCCAGAAGGGAACAGGTCGTGCTCGCGCGGGTATGTCTTCTTCTCCGCTTTGGAGAGGTGGTGGTCGTACCTTCCCGAGTTCTCCCAACGAGAACTTCACAAAGAAGATGAATAAGAAGGCCTACAGAGTTGCAATGGCGACGATCCTTTCGAAGCTTGCAGCCGATGGTCGTCTTGTTGTTGTTGACTCGATTACAGCGGAAACGCCCAAGACAAAGGCTTTTGCAGCCAAGTTAAAGGCGATGGGTCTTAACAATGCGATGTTGATTGTAGAAGGCGATGACAGAGGCGAACTCGAGGACAATCTCTTCCTCGCTTCTCGCAATATCAAGAACATCTTGGTTGTTACACCGCGCTTTATCGATCCGCTCTCTCTCGTCTACTACGACAAGGTCGTTGTTGCGAAGAGTGCAATCGCCAAGATTGAGGAGATGCTCGGATGAACCAAGACCGTTTATTGAAAGTCCTCGTCGGACCGGTTATCTCTGAAAAGAGCACGATGGTTGCCGACAAGGCTCGCCAGTACACGTTTGACATCCTTCCGGATGCAACGAAGGCTGAAGTAAAGGCCGCAGTTGAACTTTGCTTTAAGGTTGAAGTTACAAGCGTTCGTACCGTCAACATCAAGGGCAAGATTAAGCGCACGGGTCGTACACCCGGTGTTCGCAAGGCAGTTCATAAGGCTTACGTGAGCCTTAAGGAAGGCCAGGAAATTAACTTCGCGCAGGAGGGTAAGTAATGGCTCTCATTAAACTGAAGCCCACCTCGGCCGGATGCCGTCACGCCGTTAAGGTTGTGACACCAGGATTGCATAAGGGAAGCCCTTTTGCAGCTCTTACCGAGAAGAAGAATCGTGGGTCAGGCCGCAACAATGACGGACATATTACATGCCGTCATAAGGGTGGTGGCTCTAAGCGTCATTATCGCGTTATTGACTTCTTGCGTGATAAGGATGGTGTTGCAGGACGTGTGGAACGTATTGAATACGATCCGAACCGTTCTTCTCACATCGCTCTCGTGCTTTATGCCGATGGCGAACGTCGTTACATCATCGCCCCGAAGGGTTTGAATGTTGGCGACGCTGTGATGAGTGGCGCAGAGGCTCCGATTAAGGTCGGTAACGCCCTTCCGCTCCGTAACATCCCCGTTGGTTCGACAATTCACTGCATCGAAATGCTTCCTGGTAAGGGTGCACAGCTTGTGCGTGCCGCAGGTGCTTTTGCGCAGTTGATTGCGCGCGATGGTGAGTACGCTCAGGTCCGTATGCGTTCCGGCGAAGTTCGCCGCATTTTGATTGAATGCCGCGCAACAATCGGAACGGTTGGCAATGAAGAAAACAGTCTGCGTGAGCTCGGCAAGGCCGGTGCGACACGTTGGCGCGGTATCCGCCCGACGGTTCGCGGTAAGGTGATGAACCCGGTCGATCACCCGCATGGTGGCGGCGAAGGCCGTACAGGTACGGGTCGCGCTCCGATGTCTCCATGGGGACAGCTCACCAAGGGCTACCGTACACGCAATTCCAAGCGCACGGACAAGATGATTGTCCAGCGCCGTTATGACAAGTAAGGGGGTCTGAAGAATGTCTCGTTCGTTAAAGAAGGGGCCGTTTGTTGACGGATCCCTCATGAAGAAGGTAGAGACGGCACAGTCTAGCCGCGACAAGCGTCCGATTAAGACTTGGTCTCGTCGTTCTACGATTCTTCCGGAGTTTGTCGGTTTGACGATCGCTGTGCATAACGGCCGTCAGCATGTTCCCGTTTATGTCAATGAGAACATGGTCGGTCACAAGCTCGGTGAATTCGCCATGACGCGTACCTTCAGAGGACACGCGATCAACGCTGATAAGAAGGTCAAGGGGTAATCAAATGGAAACTACTGCAATCGTTCGCGGTGTGCGCCTGTCGGCTCAGAAGGGCCGTGTGGTCGCTGACCTGGTTCGCGGTAAGCCCGTGGACAAGGCCCTTAACATCCTGAAGTTCACGCAGCGCCGTGCTGCTGGCATCGTTCTGAAGGCGCTCGAAAGTGCCATCGCCAATGCCGAACACAATGACGGTGCGGATATCGACGAACTTCGCGTCACAAAGATTTACGTGGAAAAGGCTACGACGTTGCGCCGCTTTGGCGCTCGCGCCAAGGGTCGCGGTACGCGTATCGGTAAGCAGACGTCTCACGTTTACGTGACCGTCGGCGACAAGTAAAGGTGAACCATGGGTCAGAAAATTAATCCTACCGGCTTCCGCCTTCCCGTGACGCGCAACTGGACGTCGCGCTGGTACGCGGTCGGCCGTAACTTCTCTCGCACACTCTGCGAGGATTTGAAAGTACGCGCCTTCCTTGCGGAAAAGCTCAAGGCTGCTAGCGTTTCTCGCATTCTTATCGAGCGTCCTGCCAATAACGCCCGTATCACAATCTTCTCGGCTCGTCCTGGTGTTGTGATCGGCAAGCAGGGTGCTTACATCGAAGAGCTCAAGGCTGAAGTTCAGAAGATGATTGGTGTGCCCGCACACATCTCCATCGAAGAAGTTCGTCGCCCTGAACTCGATGCACAGCTTATTGCTGATGGCATTACCCAACAGCTCGAAAAGCGCATCATGTTCCGCCGCGCAATGAAGCGCGCTATGCAGAACGCAATGCGCCTTGGTGCCAAGGGTATCAAGATTATGAGCGCCGGTCGTTTGAACGGTGCGGAAATCGCGCGTACTGAATGGTACCGTGAAGGCCGCGTTCCGCTTCATACACTGCGCGCGGATATCGACTACGGCTTCTCTGAAGCGCACACGACCTATGGTGTCGTTGGCGTGAAGGTTTGGGTCTACAAGGGCGATAGCCTTGACCGCGCTGAAGCGGTTGAAGCAGCAGCTCCTGCTCCCGCTGATCGTGAGGACCGTCGCCGTCGTCCGGCACGCCGTACCCGCAAGGCTGAAGAGGGTGAAGAGAAGGCTGAAAAGAAGCCCGCTCGTCGCGCTCGCAAGACTGCGGATGCCGCTGTTGCCGCCACTGAAACAAAAGACGGAGAATAAGCGATGCTGCAACCGAATCGTACAAAATACCGTAAGGACCAAAAGGGTCGTAACTACGGTATGGCTCAGCGAGGCGCTGATGTCTCCTTTGGGGACTTCGGCCTCAAGGTGCTCGAACGTGGTCGTCTGACGGCTCGTCAGATTGAGGCCGCGCGTCGTGCTCTCACGCGCCACATTAAGCGCGGCGGTCATGTTTGGATCCGCGTCTTCCCGGACAAGCCCATTTCGAGCAAGCCCGCCGAAGTGCGTATGGGTAACGGTAAGGGCAACCCCGAATACTGGGTCGCTCTCGTGCAACCCGGCCGGGTCCTCTATGAGATGGACGGTGTCGATGAGACACTCGCCCGCGAAGCATTTGCTCTCGCGGCAGCGAAGTTGCCTCTGAAGACAAAGTTCGTTGTCCGCCAGGTTGGCAAGTAAGGAGACGGACATGAAAGCAAAAGAATTGCGCGCCATGGATGAGGCTGCGCTTAACAAGGAATTGACCGAGCTTCAGACCGCGTACTTCAAACTACGCGTTCAGAAGGCGACTCAGCAACTCCAGAACACGAACCAGTTGCGCACGACCCGTCGCGATATCGCGCGCGTTCGCACGGTTCTCGCTCAGAAGGCGGCCGCGAAATGACGGATACTGTTGAAACAAGCAAGCTCACCCGCACCCTCGTTGGTGTGGTTCTGAGCGATAAGATGGACAAGACCGTGACGGTCCTTGTGGAACGTCGTGTCAAGCACCCGCTCTATGGAAAGATTGTTGTTCGTAGTAAGAAGTACCACGTTCACGATGAATCCAACACAGCAGGTGTGGGCGACAAGGTTGAAATCGCGGAAGGACGTCCCGTTTCCAAGACAGTGACTTGGCACGTGACGAAGATCCTCGAAAAGGCCGTTGTTGTCTAGTAGGAAGTAAAGTGCGCTTGCAAGCTTGGCGGCTTTTCGTTAAACTTGCAGGCCTCGCGCAGAAGCCGACCGGTAATCGGTCGGCATCTGTGTCGATTTTTTCTTGATTAGGTATCTTTTTTATTTGCCCGTATGTGGTTTTATGCGGGGTTTCTCGGATAAATGAGATGCGCTAATCGTTCTCCCGTACGGGACCAATACTGTCTGCGTATGCAGAATAAGTTGGAAACTAGAAACCATGATTCAGATGCAAAGCAAGCTGGACGTTGCCGACAACACAGGCGCTCGTTCAGTGATGTGTTTCAAGGTGTTGGGCGGCTCTAAGCGCCGTTATGCCAACATCGGCGACGTCATCAAGGTGACTGTCAAGGAAGCCGCACCGCGCGGCCGCGTCAAAAAAGGCGAGGTTTACAGCGCTGTGGTGGTTCGTACCGCTCAGGGCGTGCGTCGTGCCGACGGATCGAGAATTCGTTTCGACGGTAACGCCGTTGTTCTTCTCAATTCCAAACTCGAGCCCGTTGGCACACGTATCTTCGGACCGGTAACGCGTGAACTGCGTACCGAACGGTTCATGAAGATTGTGTCCCTCGCTCCCGAAGTTCTTTAAGGAGGCCTACAGATGCAACGCATCCGCAAAGGCGACGAGGTTATCGTGATTGCCGGCAAGGACAAGGGCAAGAAAGGTGTTGTTACCGCCCGCGTCGATGACTCGCATGTGACAGTCGAGGGCGTGAACGTCGTCAAGAAGTGTGTTCGCCCGAACCCGATGACCAATACCGAAGGTGGCATTGTTGATAAGACGATGCCGATTGATCAGTCGAACGTGATGATCGTTAACCCTGCCACAGGCAAGGGTGACCGCGTTGGCTTTAAAGAAGTCGATGGCAAGAAGGTCCGCGTTTTCAAAAGCAACGGCGCAGTTGTTGGCGCCAAGGCTTAAGGAGTAAGGAATGACACGTTTCCACACTCTGTACCGCGACACCATCGTTCCTGAACTCATTAAGAAGTTCGGATACAAAACGACGATGCAAGTTCCACGTATCACAAAGATTACGTTGAACATGGGCGTCGGCGAAGCGGTCAACGATAAGAAGTATGTCGACAACGCCGTTGCCGATATGACAAAGATTGCTGGGCAAAAGCCCGCTGTGACACGTACCCGCAAGGCTATTGCGAACTTTAAGATTCGCGAGAATATGCCCATCGGCTGCATGGTCACACTCCGTGGCGAAAGAATGTATGACTTCTTAGATCGCCTTGTCACAATCGCGTTCCCGCGCGTTCGTGACTTCCGTGGCGTTTCTGGTCGTGCTTTCGATGGCCGCGGCAACTACAACATCGGTCTGAAGGAACAGATCATTTTCCCAGAAATCGAATACGACAAGATCGATGCGATTCGGGGTATGAACATTTCCATCACGACGACAGCAAAAACTGACGAAGAAGCCAAGGCGCTTTTGGCAGCCTTCCGCTTCCCGTTCCGTAATTGAGAAAAGGTGCATCAAGATGGCAAAGTTATCATTGATTAACCGCGAACAGAAACGTGAGGCCACAGTGGCCAAGTTCGCGGCCAAGCGCGCCGAACTCAAGGCGATTATCAACGACGCGTCCCGCCCGGTTGAGGACCGTCTCGAGGCCCGCCGCAAGTTGCAGGAACTTCCCCGCGACGCGAGCCCCGTGCGTCTTCGCAATCGTTGTGGCTTAACAGGTCGTCCGCGCGGAACATTCCGCAAGTTCGGCCTTGCGCGCGGCATGATCCGCGACGCGGCCATGCGTGGTGATATTCCCGGCCTCATCAAGGCCAGCTGGTAAGCGAGGAGATTACGAAATGAGTATGAGTGATCCGATCGCCGATATGCTGACCCGTATCCGCAACGCGCAGAGCGTTGATAAGACCGAAATCGTGATGCCGAGCTCCAAGCTCAAGGTCGCGATTGCCCAGGTTTTAAAGGACGAGGGTTACATTGAAGGCTTCGAAGTTGTTGCCAATGAAGGCAAGACTGAGCTGCATATCGGTTTGAAATACTATGCGGGTCGTCCCGTGATCGAACGCATTGAACGCGTTTCCCGTCCCGGCCTGCGTATCTACAAGAACCATGATTCGATTCCCCAGGTTATGAATGGCCTCGGAATTGCAATCGTTTCTACGCCCAAGGGCGTGATGACTGACCGCAAAGCGCGTGCTGCCGGTATCGGCGGTGAAGTGCTCTGCTATGTCGCTTAATCGAGGGGGTTTGAAATGAGTCGTATTGGTAAGATCCCCGTTAAACTCGCTAAGGGTGTTGATGTGACGATTTCCGATGCGGAAGTCGTTATCAAGGGCTCCAAGGGTGAGGTTCGCGTGCATCGCTTGGCCGGAGTCAAGGTCGAACGCGAAGGCGATGAGCTTAAATTCATTCAGACAGAAGAAACGCGTGAAGCAAACGCGAACACTGGAACGATGCGTGCTCTCGTCAACGACATGGTAAAAGGCGTCACAGTTGGCTTCGAAAAGAAGCTTACCCTTGTGGGCGTTGGCTATCGTGCACAGGCTCAGGGCGATGCTCTGAATCTGCAACTTGGTTTCTCGCATCCTGTTGTGCACAAGATGCCCAAGGGAATTACATGCAAGACACCAAGTCAGACAGAAATCATCATTAGCGGTGCTGACAAGCAGGTTGTCGGCCAGACAGCAGCGGTTATCCGCGGCTATCGTCCGCCCGAACCCTACAAGGGCAAGGGAATCCGCTATGCCAATGAGCATGTCGTGATTAAGGAAACTAAGAAGAAGTAAGCGGGAGACGTTAGACCATGATTAATAAGAAGCAAAGCCGTCTGCGTCGCGCCGGTGCCGCTCGCGCCCGCATCAAGCTGCAGAAGGCTATCCGTTTGTCGGTGCATCGCACCAACTTGCATATTTATGCGACCATCATCTCCGCTGAAGGCGATCGCGTTTTAGCCTCTGCTTCTACGTTGGAAGCAGAAGTTCGTGCGAAGCTCGCTGCGGAGGGAAAGACCGGTGGCAACATTGCTGCCGCGAAGATTGTCGGTGAGCGTATTGCCCAGAAGGCCAAGGCTGCTGGAATCGAATCCTGCGCTTTTGACCGTTCCGGTTATCGTTACCACGGCCGTGTTGCCGCGCTTGCTCAGGCAGCGCGCGAAGCCGGTCTCAAGTTCTAAAGGGAATCGAGGCTTATGGCTAAGGTTGATAAAAAGAATCCGGTCGAAGAAATCGACGATGGCATTCGCGAAAAGATGATTGCGGTTAACCGCGTCACCAAGGTTGTGAAGGGCGGCCGCATTTTGGCTTTCGCAGCTCTCACAGTCGCTGGCGACGGTGATGGCGCAATCGGTATGGGAACAGGCAAGAGCCGTGAAGTTCCGGCCGCTGTAAGTAAGGCCATGGAACGTGCCCGTAAGGACATGAAGAAATATCCGCTCAACAACGGCACATTGCATCACGCCGTCAAGGGTCAGCATGGCGCAAGCCGCGTCATCTTGATGCCGGCTAGCGAAGGTACTGGCGTTATTGCTGGTGGCCCGATGCGTGCAGTGCTTGAAGCGATGGGAGTTCGCAACGTTTTGGCGAAGGCCTACGGATCGACAAATCCCTACAACATGGTTCGTGCGACGATTGATGCACTTTCTCACTTGAGTTCTCCTGCGGACATCGCTGCTAAGCGCGGCATGACCGTCGAGCAGATTCTCGCGTAAGGTCTTTTTGGAGGTTAGCAAAAATGACAGATAAGAAGACCTTGAAGGTAACTCTCGTTAAGAGCCCGATTGGCACTGGCAAGGAACACTTGGCATGCCTCAAGGGGCTCGGCCTTAAGAAGTTGCATCACTCGCGTGAACTCGAGGATACGCCTGCCGTTCGCGGTATGATCGCCAAGGTCGCGTTCCTTGTTCGCGTCGATTAAGAGGTATTAGACATGCGTTTGAATACGATTAAGCCCGCAGAGGGTGCCACAAGCCAAGCACATCGCATTGGCCGTGGTGTTGGCTCTGGCTGGGGCAAAACAGCAGGTCGCGGACACAAGGGACAGAAGTCCCGTGCCGGTGGCTTCCATAAAGTCGGTTTCGAAGGCGGGCAGATGCCCTTGCATCGTCGCTTGCCCAAGCGTGGCTTCTTCTCGATTAACCACCAGTTTGTCGATGAAGTCCGTTTGTCCGAGCTTGAAGCGTTGCCTGTGGACATGATTGACTTGGACGTTTTAAAGAATGCCAACGTCGTTTCTCGCAACGCGATTAGCGCACGCGTGATTCTTGCTGGAAAGATTTCCCGCAAGGTGATCTTACGCGGTCTTGGTGCTACAAAGGGAGCTAAGGCAGCCATTGAGGCAGCCGGCGGTTCCGTTGAGCCCTAATACACACTAACGCTTTAGGAAACAAACGTGGCGAACAGTCCAAAAACCAAGCCGACCGGGCTAGCGAAGTATGGCGATTTGAAAAAGCGCCTCATCTTCCTCCTGCTCGCTTTGGTCGTCTACCGCATTGGCGCACATGTGCCCGTGCCGGGAATTGATCCGGATACCCTGCGTCAACTCTTCAATGAGCAGCAGGGGGGTATCCTCGGTCTGTTTAACATGTTCTCGGGCGGTGCCTTGTCACGCTTCTCAGTCTTCGCACTCGGCATCATGCCGTACATTTCTGCATCCATTATTATGCAGATGCTTTCGTACGTGTTGCCGAGTCTTGAGGCTTTGCGCAAGGAAGGCGAGTCGGGTCGCCGTAAGATTACGCAGTACACGCGTTACGGCACCCTTTTGCTTGCAGGTTTCCAGTCGCTCGGCATTGCCGTTGCGCTCGAGACGCAGCACGGACTCGTCATTGATCCCGGTATGATGTTCCGCTTTACCTGCACGGTAAGCCTTGTGACAGGAACGATGTTCCTCATGTGGCTTGGCGAGCAGATCACAGAGCGCGGACTCGGTAACGGTATCTCGCTGATCATCTTTGCGGGTATTGTGGCAGGCTTCCCAGCAGCAGCAAGCGGTTTATTCCAATTGGTCAGCACGGGTGCAATTAGCCCCTTGTCGGCCATCTTCATTGTCGCAATTGTTATTTTGGTCACCGGTTTTGTCGTGTTCATCGAACGCGGTCAGCGCCGAATCACCGTTAACTATGCGCGCCGTCAGATTGGCAACAAGATGTACGGCGGTCAGGCTTCCTACCTGCCTCTGAAGATTAATATGGCAAACGTGATTCCGCCGATTTTCGCTTCTTCGCTTATTCTCTTCCCGGCGACTCTCGCTGGTTGGTTTACAAGCGGAGATTCCACACGTTGGATTCGCGATTTGGCAGCGGCTCTGAGCCCTGGGCAACCGCTCTACACATTGCTCTATGCGGCGCTCATTATTTTCTTCGCTTTCTTCTATACGGCATTGGTTTTCAATCCGAAGGAAACTGCGGAGAACTTAAAGAAGAGTGGCGCTTTTGTGCCAGGTATTCGTCCCGGTGAGCAGACAGCCCGTTACATCGACAAGGTGTTAACGCGACTCACGCTTGGCGGCGCAGCATACCTCACGTTCGTGTGCCTTGTGCCTGAATTCTTGAACCTTCGTTTCAATGTCCCGTTCTATTTCGGTGGCACGTCGCTACTGATCGTGGTCGTTGTGACGATGGACTTCGTCAGTCAGGTTCAGGCCTACATGATGTCGCACCAGTATGAGAACTTGCTCAAGAAGACTAACTTCAAGGGCTTTGGACCTGGGGTGTAGTTAGAGCTCGGTTCACGGAAACAAATTTTTGAATTCAAGACAAAGAAGCTTTAAAGCTTCGCGTCTTAAAACGGTTTCTCTTAGGAGAATTTTATGAAGGTTAACGCTTCGGTTAAGAAGATGTGCCGCAAATGCAGAATCGTTAAGCGCAAGGGCGTTGTGCGCGTGATCTGCGAGGACCCGCGGCATAAGCAACGTCAAGGCTAAAGAGGTAAACAAATATGGCTCGTATTGCCGGTATTAATATTCCGCCCAATCAGCATGCCGTCATCGGTTTGACTGCCATTTTTGGCATCGGCCGTTCTCGCGCAGGGCAGATTCTCGATTCCTGCGGTGTTGAACACACCAAGAAGGTCAAGGATTTGACAGATGCGGAACTCGAAAAGATCCGTGATGCCATCGGTCAGTTCAGCGTTGAGGGTGATCTTCGTCGTGAAGTTCAA
Organism: uncultured Sutterella sp.; assembly: GCA_964530715.1. Taxonomy (GTDB): domain Bacteria; phylum Pseudomonadota; class Gammaproteobacteria; order Burkholderiales; family Burkholderiaceae_F; genus Duodenibacillus. The sequence goes on from CAZHBC010000015.1 coordinate 11,530, forward strand.
CTCTCTATTAAGCGTCTGATTGATCTTGGAACATATCGCGGAATGCGGCACCGCAAAGGGTTGCCCGTCCGTGGTCAGCGTACACGTACCAATGCGCGTACCCGTAAGGGACCGCGTAAGGTTGGTGTCACGTTGAAGAAGTAATTTCTGAGAAGGAATACGAATGGCTCCCACAAAGCAACAGCAGCAGCAACAGGTCGCCACACGCGGCCGCAAGAAGGTCAAGAAGGTTGTCACCGAGGGTATCGCCCACGTGCACGCCTCCTTTAACAACACAATTATTACGATTACAGATCGTCAGGGTAATGCGGTTGCCGCATCGTCCTCTGGCGCCCAGGGTTTCAAAGGCTCTCGTAAATCGACACCCTTTGCCGCTCAGGTCGCCGCAGAGCACGCTGGTAAGCAGGCTCTTGAGTATGGTCTGAAGAACGTAGAAGTCCGTATTTTCGGACCGGGACCCGGCCGTGAGTCGAGTGTCCGTGCCTTGAATGCCTTAGGCATTCGCGTCACGAGCATCCAGGACGTCACTCCGATCCCCCACAACGGTGTTCGCCCCAGCAAGCGTCGCCGCATGTAATTTATTTTCGTATCCTGTGTCCGTGCATTTATCGGATGTGCGGACTGAATGCGGTTTAGCCGCAGGATATAAGAGGTAACAGAAAAATGGCACGATATCTCGGTCCTAAACTGAAGCTCTCTCGCCGTGAGGGCTCCGATCTTAACCTGAAGAGCGCTCGTCGCTCCTTCGACAGCAAGGTCAAGGCTGCCGATGTGAAACCTGGCCAGCACGGAAAGACCTCCGGGCAACGCCTCTCTGACTATGGCACGCAGTTGCGTGAAAAGCAGAAGATGAAGCGTACCTACGGTCTCTTGGAACGTCAGTTCCGCCGTTATTACGCAGCCGCTGCGTCTCGTCCAGGCAACACCGGTGAAATCCTTCTCGGTCTCTTGGAAAGCCGTCTTGACAATGTCGTCTATCGCATGGGCTTTGGCTCTACACGTGCAGAAGCACGTCAGCTCGTTAGCCACTGCGCGATTCTCGTCAATGACAAGAAGTGCAACATCCCGTCTTACACTGTGAAGGCTGGAGACAAGGTTTCCGTTCGTGAAAGCGCCCAGAAGCAGGCTCGCATCATCGATGCACTCGAGCTCGCCGGCCAGAGCGGATTCCCGAGCTGGGTTGAAGTTGACACCAAGAAGATGGAAGGCATCTTCAAGAGCATTCCTGCCCGCGACGAAATCGCTCCGGACATCAACGAATCGCTCGTTGTCGAACTTTACTCGCGTTAATCTTGACAGCAACCCGCGAAGCGCCGTTTATCCAACGCCACAAACGGCCATTCGCGGGAGTAATTGTTTTTTGGCACTATGGTTTTACGGGAGCTTTAGTGCAGTAGCAATAAATCCCGGTTTTTCCACTCTCAGCCTTATCGGTGTAACGAGCCGAGGGTATTGAAAAGGAAATGATTCATGGCTAATACCACGCTCTTGAAGCCGACGAACATTGAAGCGATCGTCGACGAAAAGAACCCCAACATTGCCGTTATTACGCTCGAACCGTTCGAACGTGGATACGGTCACACACTCGGAAATGCATTGCGTCGCATTCTTCTTGCCTCTATGGTTGGCTATGCCCCCACGGAGTTGAGTATCGGTGGCGTCTTGCATGAGTTCTCCATCATCAATGGCGTCAAGGAAGACGTTGTTGACATCGTCCTTAATTTGAAGGGCGTTGTCTTCAAGCTTGAAGGCGGTCGCGAAGAAGTGACAATTCGTCTGCAGAAGACAGGCGAAGGTGTTGTCACCGCTGCTGACTTTGACCTTCCGCATGACGTGACAGTTTTAAATCCCGAGCACGAGATTGCAACCCTCTCCGGTGGCACGCTCGACATGGAAGTGAAGATTGAAACAGGTCGCGGTTACCAGCCCGGTGACATGCGCGCCTTCGCAAACGATCACTCCCAGACTATCGGTCGCATCATCCTCGATGCAAGTTTCTCGCCTGTGCGCCGTGTTGCCTACAAGGTTGAGGCTGCTCGTGTTGGACAGCGTACCGACCTCGATAAGCTCGAGATGACAATCGAGACAAACGGTGTGATTACACCTGAGGATGCCTTGAAAGATGCCGTGCGTATCTTGCAGGATCAACTCTCGATCTTTGGCACGATTAAGACAGAAACCGAAGCCGAGCAGGCTGCTCAGGAAGAAACACCTCCGCCGCTCGATCCGATTTTGCTCCGTCTCGTCGACGACTTGGAACTCACAGTTCGCTCTGCAAACTGCTTGAAGGCCGAAAATATCTACTATATTGGCGACCTCATCCAGAGAACAGAAAACGAACTTCTGAAGACTCCGAACCTTGGGCGCAAGTCTTTGAACGAAATCAAGGACGTTCTTGCGGCTCACGGTTTAACGCTTGGTATGCGTCTCGAGAACTGGCCGCCAGCCAATCTCGAAAACTAATTTCTAAGCCTCTTTTAGCTTCTCGGGCACCTTAAAAGAAAAAGGGGCCCGAGAGGAGAAAAGAAATTTTTAAAACAAACAAGAAACCCGTCCGTCGAACAGTAGTTGGTTCGGATAGAAGAGTCGGGAGGTCAATTTAAAACAGAGGGTTTTAAGTTAGACCAAAGATTTTTATAAGGAACAAAAAAATGCGTCACCGTTCTGGATTGCGTAAATTAAATCGCACCTCTGCGCATCGCCTTGCGATGCTCCGTAACATGATGTGCTCTTTGCTGCGTCATGAAGCTATCAAGACAACACTGCCGAAGGCAAAGGAACTTCGCCGCGTTGTTGAGCCGATGATTACTCTTGCAAAGACCCCGTCGGTTGCCAACCGTCGTCTCGCTTTCAATCGCTTGCGCGATCGCGAAGTTGTTGTAAAGCTTTTCGATGAACTTGGCCCTCGCTTCGCAAAGCGTAATGGCGGTTACACACGCGTCCTTAAGATGGGATTCCGTCCTGGCGACAATGCTCCGTTGGCCTATGTTGAACTCACCGAAAAGGCCGCAGCTAAGCCCGAAGTGGTGAAGGCTGAGGAAGTTAAGGCCGAAGCGAAGCCCGCAGAAGCACCGAAGGCTGAAGAAGCAAAGGCGGAAGAAGCTCCTAAGGCATAAGAAGCCAGTTTTTTTAAGCTTCATAAGCAAAGCGCCACTCGAACTGAGTGGCGTTTTGCGTTAAGGGCTACCTGTGCCGATTTAGACCTTGGCAAGTCGCTTTTCAAAATTCCAAGAATCTCGGCACATTTCCTCGATACCGAATTTTGCCTTCCAGCCAAGAAGCTTTTCTGCTTTAGCGGGGTCTGCCCAGTTGGCGGCAGTGTCGCCAGCGCGTCTTGCAACAATCTTATAAGCCACAGTTCTGCCACTTGCCTTCTCATAGGCGTGAACGATGTCAAGGACGCTATAGCCCACGCCTGTTCCAAGGTTGATAGCTTCCCAGCCTTCTACTGCACTTAAGCGCCCCAGTGCGGCTGCGTGCCCTCGAGCTAGGTCAACGACGTGAATGTAGTCTCGCACCCCTGTCCCATCTTTTGTCGGATAGTCGCCTCCGAAGACCCGAAGGTAGTCAAGCCTACCCGAGGCAACACGTGCAACGTAGGGGAGAAGATTATTTGGTATCCCATTGGGATTTTCTCCGATGAGTCCACTCGGGTGGGCTCCAATCGGATTGAAGTATCTGAGGCAAATAATCTTAAAGCGGGTGTCAGCCCGAGAGAGGTCCTTAAGAATCTCCTCAATAAAGAGCTTTGTACGCCCGTAGGGGTTTGTGACGCCCCCTGTTGGGTGTTCCTCTGTGATGGGTAGCGTCTGCGGCGTACCGTAGACCGTTGCCGAGGAGGAAAAGAGAAGCTTAAAGACACCGGCTTCCTTCATAGCGGTAAGGAGAACAAGTGTGCCGTTTACGTTGTTATCGTAGTAGGTAAGAGGCTTTTCGCAGGATTCACCAACGGCTTTAAGACCTGCAAAGTGGATGACAGCCTCGGGCTTTGTTTCTTTGAGAGCGGCAGACAATTTTTCTTTGTCTCGAATGTCGCCTTCAATAAAGCGAGGCGTCTTCTCTGTGATTTCTCGAATGCGCTCTAAGACGTCGACTGAGGAATTTGAGAGGTTGTCGTAGAGAGTTACCTCGTGGCCGAGACTGAGTAATTCGACTGCGGTGTGTGAGCCGATAAACCCCATTCCACCCGTGAGAAAGACACGCATAAAAAGCCTCTTTTTTAAAGTTTTCTTCTGTAAATCCGAATGTCTTTATTCCCTGGAACTTCTTCGGAAGAAAAACGCAATTT
>CAZHBC010000016.1:0-1322 GCA_964530715.1 uncultured Sutterella sp.
CGCGCGAAGGTTGCTATCGAACGCTTAGATGCCGAGGGGCGTGGCGTAGGGCATAACGAGGGGAAAGTGGTCTTTGTTGAAGGGGCACTTCCCGGGGAAACGGTTCTCTACGAGCGGATTCGTAATAAGCCTAGTTTTGAAGTTGGGCGCGCATTGGAGATTGAAAATTCCTCTTTTATGCGTGTCACGCCTGAGTGTCCCTATTTTGGTATGGGACCCGGCTCTTGCGGTGGTTGCGCAATGCAACACATCGATGCGGCCGCTCAGGTTGCTTTTAAAGAGCGAGTTCTACTTGATACGCTTTGGCACATTGGGAAAGTCGTCCCAGAGCAGATTCTTCCTCCCATTCGAGGCCCTGAGTGGGGGTATCGTCACAGGGCAAGACTTACCGTTCGCTCTGTGGAGAAGAAAGGGGGAGTTCTCGTGGGATTTCACGAGAAGCATTCGAGCTTTGTAGCGGATATGCAAAGTTGCGCAATTCTTCCGAAGAACGTTTCCGATATGCTCCCTGAGCTCCGTAAACTTGTCGCAAGCCTTTCAAAGCCTGATAGGATTCCTCAGATTGAACTCGCGCAAGCGGGCGCGAGACTCGCTCTTGTGTTTCGCCACTTGGAGCCTCTCACTGAGGATGACCTCTCAAAGATTAATGCCGCAGCAGAGGCGCTTCATTTTGATGCCTGGCTGCAGCCCAAGGGGCCGGATTCCGCTCACCCCGTAAAGGAAGAGAATTGGAATGCTCTCGCGCTTAACTTAAGAGAATTTGGGGTGAAGATTCCTTTCCGTCCCACGGACTTCACACAAGTTAATCACGCAATGAACGAGGCGATGGTTTCTCGGGCAATTCGGTTACTTGCGCCTACGAAAGAAAGTCACGTTGCTGATTTCTTCTGTGGCTTAGGAAATTTCACCCTCGCTCTCGCAAAGAGAAGCGCTCGCGTGATTGGTCTTGAGGGCAGCGACGCCCTTGTTGAAAGAGCGCGCGCTGGAGCGGAGTTAAATGCAGTGGCGAGCAAAACAGAATTCCGAGCGCGTAACCTCTTTACGTGGTGCGCGGATGATTGGAAAGAACTTTGGGCAACGCTCGAAGGTATTGATAGAGTTCTCATCGATCCCCCGCGGGAAGGTGCTGAGGCTCTAGCACACGTTCTAGCGGAAACCTCTTTACTTCCGAAGCGTGTTGTCTATGTGTCCTGTAATCCTGCAACGCTTGCCCGTGACCTAGCCATCCTTGTGCACACGGGACCTTGGAAGGTTCGCCTTGCTGGCATCATGAATATGTTCCCGCACACGGGACACGTTGAGTCAATCGCTGTAATTGAACC
>CAZHBC010000016.1:1422-15733 GCA_964530715.1 uncultured Sutterella sp.
GTTCCAAAGGGAGCGGACGGCTTTCGGGAAATCATGCAGACAGGTCTTGAGTGCATCGGAAATATTGATGACTATGCAATTTTTGAAGTCCTAATGCTTGCCGCACGAAGCCTACGTTGTATCTCGAAAGAGGCGGTACTCGATATTTCTAACCTTGACATTGTTTCGCGGCTTATTCGGGCTTTGGGATTACCTGGAGAAGAAACGCCTCGGCTTCTAAAGTGTGTCGCAGGAAAAAATGCGCATGAAATTGCGGCTATTTCTTCTACTCTCGGAGGAAATAAGGCCGCAACCGAAGTTTTAACGAACTTAGTAACGCTCTCAGGCGACGCCCGTTGCGTACTTCCAAAACTTAAAACCCTTCTTGGCTCTGAATTTAGCGCCGAACTCACAAGGCTTGAGGGCATCGCTTTAGCACTTGCAGACTTTGGATTCGGGGATATGGTTCGTATCGACTTTTCTGTCGTTAACGATATGAGTTACTACAACGGTGTGGTCTTCCGTGGCTTTGTGCGAGAGATTTCTTCTGGGATTCTCTCTGGCGGCCAGTACGATCGGCTGATGGAAAAGATGGGCCGTCCCTTCGGCGGCATTGGTTTTGCAGTCTATCTCGATATGTTAGAGCGCCTCGCTCGTGAGTCAAACACCATGGATGTTGACACCGTGATTCTCTACGAGAAGGGAGTAGATCTTAAGCGGCTCGCTCGCTTTGTAAAGGGTAAGACAGCGCAGGGGGCACGCGTTCTTACGCTTACGGACTTACCTCAGCACCTCCGTTATGGCGAAGTTATTCGTTTCACCGGCAAGGAGGGTAAAGAAAATGCTTAACATCGCGCTCCCAAAGGGAAGACTCGGAGAAAAAGCCTACGCCCTCTTTGAAAAGGCGGGTTTCGAGTGCCCCTCGATAAAAGAAGAAAACCGAAAACTTATTTTCGTAAACGAAGCATTAGGTGTTCGCTACTTTTGGGCAAAACCTTCGGACGTTGCAATCTACGTTGAGCGAGGAGCCGCGGATATTGGTGTCGCAGGTAAAGACATCCTTCTTGAGTACGAACCCGATGTCTATGAACTTATGGATCTTGGTATCGGGAAGTGCCGCATGACGGTTTCTGGCATGCGAGGCTTTCGGGATGATGGGGAAAAGACTCTTACGGTTGCAACAAAGTTTTCTCGCATCACGCGTGATTACTACGCAAGCCTAGGGCGAGACATCGACATCGTTCACTTAAACGGTTCGATAGAAATTGCGCCAATCTTGGGACTAAGCGATGTCATTGTCGACATCGTTGAGACGGGAACAACACTAAAGGAAAACAACCTTGAAGTCCTAAGCACTATCTTCCCGATTAGCGCAAGGCTTATTGCCAATAAGTCAGCCTACAAATTTAAAGGCGAAAGAATTAACGAAATCCTCAAGGGCATCACCCGTGAGATGGAGAAAGAGAAATGATCAGAATTTTTAAATACGGTGAAGTCCCTGCGAGTGAAATTTTTGCGCGCAGTTCTGCCCAGGCTGATGTCACAGACATTGTCACGGGGATTATCGAAAACGTTAAAGCCACAGGCGACAAAGCGCTTTTTTCCTACACGGAAAAGTTTGACAAGGTAAAACTTACAAGCCTTCGCGTCACGGAAGCGGAAATCGATGAAGCATTCGCTTCTGTTGAGCCTGAGTTCGTTGCGGTTCTTCGGAAGGCCGCGGCAAACATCCGCAAGTTTCACACAAAGCAACTTCGCAATAGCTTCATTATCGACGAGGGTAATGGCGTCATCATGGGGCAGAAGGTATTGCCAATCGAAAAGGTTGGTCTATACGTCCCTGGCGGCACTGCGGCTTATCCCTCAACAGTTCTCATGGATTCAATTCCGGCGAAGATTGCAGGCTGTGCGAAACTAGTGATGGTCACGCCTCCAGCAAAAGACGGACGCGTCAATCCTGCAATCCTTGCTGCCGCGCGTGTAGCTGGTGTTGATGAGATTTATAAAGTGGGTGGCGCACAGGCCATTGCCGCTCTTGCCTATGGCACTGAATCCGTACCGCGCGTCGATAAGATTGTGGGACCCGGGAACGCCTTTGTCGCAGAGGCAAAGCGTCAGGTCTTTGGTCGCGTCTCTATTGACATGATCGCAGGACCGAGCGAAATTCTCGTTGTCGCAGATGCGAAGAGTAACCCAGAATATGTTGCCGCAGATCTCCTCTCGCAGGCCGAGCACGATAAGAACGCGAGTGCAGTGCTTGTGACAGATAGCGCCGCTCTTGCAGAGAAAGTAAGCGTTGAACTTGAGCGTCAGATTCCACTACTTGATCGCCGTGACATTGCCCGCACGAGTATCGACAACAACGGAAAGATTATTGTTGCAAACGAAATCACCGAGGCTATCGACATCGCAAATGAAATCGCCCCCGAGCACTTGGAACTCTGTGTGGATTCGCCCTTTGATTATTTGGGGCGCGTAAAAAATGCAGGGTCAATCTTCTTAGGGCGCAGTTGCCCTGAGGCTTTAGGAGACTACCTAGCGGGTGCCAATCACACGTTACCAACAAGTGGCACAGCACGCTTCTCTAGTCCGCTTTCTGTGGATGATTTCGTAAAGAAGACTCAGTACACCTATTACACCGATGCGGCCTTCCGCACGGTTGCAAAAGATATCGCTCTCTTTGCCTGCCGCGAAGGACTCACCGGTCACGCTAAGAGCGCTCTTGTTCGTTTGGAGGATAAATAAAATGTCTCGTTTCTTTTCTCAAAAATATGCCTCTCTTGTGCCCTATGTTCCAGGCGAACAACCGCAAGGGAGAAAGGTCGTCAAGTTAAACACGAATGAGTCGCCTTTTCCACCTTCGGAAAAAGCACAGGCCGCGGCCGCTGTAGCCGCACGGACTTTGAATCTTTATCCAGATCCCGAGTGCAGGCTCCTGACGGAAAAACTTGCAAATCTCTATGGCGTAGCCCGCGAGAATGTCATTCTCACCAATGGCTCTGACGAAATACTTAACTTTGCCATCATGGCTTTTTGCGATGCGAAGACCCCTGCGGTGTTTCCAGACATTAGCTACGGTTTCTATAAGGTATTCGCAGAGTTAAACGGCGTAAAGTACATCGAAAAGCCTTTGCGAAATGACTATACGATCGCGCCCGAGGATTACTTTGAAGCGAAAGGGACGATTCTCATTGCAAATCCCAATGCACCAACAGGGCTCACTCTCTCGACAGATGAAATTGAAAGCATCCTAAAACACAACCCCGATAACGTTGTCGTAATCGATGAGGCCTATGTGGACTTTGGGGGAAAGAGCTGTGTTCCGCTTATTGAGAAGTATGAAAACCTTCTTGTCACGCAGACTTTCTCGAAGTCTCGCTCTATGGCGGCGGCTCGCCTCGGGTTTGGTATTGCATCCCGCAGCCTCATGCAGGACATCAATACGATTAAGTACTCGACGAACCCTTACAACATCAATGCGATGACAATGGCTGCTGGCTTGGGCGCACTCGAAGATGAGGAATACACGCGAAAGAATTGCCGCACGATTATTGAAAATCGGGAATTCTTAACAAAGGCTCTTTCTGATATTGGCTTTACAACACTTGCGTCCAATACAAACTTTATCTTCACAAAGAAGGCGGGATTTGAGGGTAAGGCGCTTTATCTTGCTTTGCGTGAGCGGGGCATTATCGTCCGTCACTTTGATGCCCCTCGGACACGGGACTTTTTACGTATCACCATTGGAACGCGTGCGGAATGTGAGGCACTCTTACGGGCCCTCTCTGAGATTACAGGAGTTGCAAAATGAGAACTTCAGAAATTACGAGAAAAACCGCTGAAACGGACATCGCTCTCACACTAAACCTTGATGGTAAGGGCCGTGCGGATGTCGCTACGGGTGTTGGTTTCATGGACCACATGCTCACACTCTTTGCTTCTCACGGTGGCTTTGACTTAAAGGTTACCTGCAAGGGAGATACCGCAGTCGATGATCACCACAGTGTGGAAGATGTTGGTATTAGCTTAGGGCTAGCTTTTAAAGAGGCGCTTGGCGCAAAAGAGGGGATTACTCGCTACGGGAACATCATCCTTCCCATGGATGAGGCACTTATCCTTTGCGCGGTGGACATCTCAGGCCGCAGTTTCTTAAATTACAAACTTGAGATTCCAACGGAGAAGGTTGGCACATTTGACACAGAACTCGTTGAGGAATTTTTCTTAGCCTTCACACGCACCTCTGGCGTGACGCTACACTTAAAGCAACTTGAGGGAAAGAATTCTCACCACATCATCGAAGGCACTTTTAAAGCCTTTGCGCGTGCGATGCGTGCGGCCGTGTCAATGGATGCGCGCTTTGCGAATACCGTACCATCCACGAAGGGGGTTCTCTAATGGTCGCCATTGTCGACTACGGCGTGGGAAATCTTTTCTCGCTACGTTCTAGCTTAGCCTCTCTCGGTGTGGAATCAATCGTCACAGGGGATGCTTCCGAATTACGGAAGGCTGATCGCATCATCCTCCCAGGTGTTGGTGCCTTTGGTGATGCGGCAGATAAGCTTTGCGATTCAGGGCTTTTTAATCCCTTAAAAGAGATTGCTAGCGAAGGGAAACCTCTTCTTGGTATCTGCTTGGGTATGCAACTTCTTTTTGAACGGGGTTTTGAATTTGGTGAACACGCTGGATTAGGACTTATCGCAGGAGACGTCCTCCCGATGGCGCCTCGTCTCCCTCGAGAACTCAAAATTCCGCAGATTGGCTGGAATGCTCTTACCCTTACAAAGCAGGATCCCATCTTTTCTGAGATTAAGAGTGGCGACTTCGTCTACTTCGTTCACTCGTTTTACGCAGAAACACCAGAGGAAAATATCATCGCAACGACAGACTACGGTTTTCCCGTCACAGCGGCTGTAAGACACAAGAACGTCTGCGGTTGCCAATTTCACCCTGAGAAGAGTGGTGAAACGGGGCTAAAGATTCTTAAGGCTTTTTGCGAAGCGAAGGAGTAAGAGTTGATGTTTATCTATCCAGCGATAGATCTCTACGAAGGAAAGGCTGTCCGACTCTTTAAGGGACGCTATGAGGAGATGACCGTTTATAGCGAACACCCTGAGGAGATTGCGCTTAACTTTGTTTCAGAAGGTGCCACGAGACTACACCTCGTTGACCTTGAAGGCGCACGAGACGGGACAACGCCTAACCTTGGGCTTATTAGTCGCATCATCTCCGAGTCAGGACTTTTCACAGAAGTCGGAGGCGGTATCCGAAGTATGGAAGTTGCAGAGCGCTACATCGATGCCGGTGTCTCTCGCGTCATTCTCGGAACGGCGGCTGTGACAAACCCAGAGTTCCTCGCAAAGGCGATTGCAAAGTTTGGTGAAAAGATTGCAGTGGGTGCCGACATTGCTGATGGGAAAATTGCCATCAAAGGTTGGAAAGAAAAAAGCAATGAAGATGCGCTTACCTTTTGCCGCCGTATGGAGAAGATGGGTGTGAAAACTTTAATCTCTACGGATATCTCTCGAGACGGTGCAATGCGAGGCGCCAATCACGCACTCTATAAGACGCTTTCTGAAGAACTCACCCTCGATGTCATCGCCTCGGGTGGCGTCTCGACAATGGAGGATGTTGTTGCTTTGCGTAACCTTGGCATACACGGAGCAATCATTGGGAAAGCCTACTACACGGGTAGCATCAAATTAAGCGAGGCAATCGAGGAAGCACGGAAATGATTACGAAAAGAATTATCCCTTGCTTGGATGTGAAAGACGGAAGAGTGGTTAAGGGTGTGAACTTTAAGGGTTTGGGAGATGTGTCTTCTCCTGTGGAATTAGCAGAAAAGTATTCCTCTTCTTTTGCTGACGAACTTGTTTTCTACGATATCACTGCCTCTTCTGATGGTAGAAAGATTTTCACAGACATTTTGCGGGAGACGGCTCGCAAGGTTTTTATTCCGCTCACAGTCGGTGGCGGTATTTCCACCGTTGCTGATTTTGAGAGGGTTCTTACCTGTGGTGCAGACAAAGTAAGTGTCAATTCGGGGGCAATCCGCAATCCGAAACTCATTTATGAAGCTGCAAAGCGCTATGGGAGTCAGTGCGTTGTACTTTCGGCTGACATTAAACGCGTTAATGGCGTGTTTCACATTTTTGCTCGCGGGGGCCGCGACGACACAGGGATTGAAGCTATTGACTGGTTAAGACGAGGCGAAGAGTCGGGTGCAGGAGAGATTGTCGTAAACTCCATTGATACCGATGGTGTAAAGGGCGGTTTTGATCTTGAGATGCTCCGCGCTGTGACGGATGCGGTCTCAATTCCCGTGATTGCCTCAGGGGGCGCTGGGAAGGCAGAGGATTTTGTCGAACTGTTTAAGACACTCCCAGGGGTTGATGCAGGATTAGCAGCTTCGATTTTCCACTTTGGTGAAGTTGCAATCCCGGATTTAAAACAGTTACTACGGGATAACGGAATTAACGTTCGCCTTTAGGGTGAAAGGAAAAGAATCATGGTAAAGATTGAAGAATTGAAATTTGACGAACGTGGCCTTATTCCTGCCATCGTTGTTGATGCGAAGACAAAGAGGGTTCTCACGCTTGCTTATATGTCGCAAGAGAGTTTGAAAATCTCGATGGAAAAAGAACTCACTTGCTTTTTCTCTCGCTCACGGCAACAACTTTGGCTTAAAGGAGAGACTAGCGGAAACTATCAACACATCGTCTCGATTACGGCTGACTGCGACAGGGATGCTCTTGTTGTAGCGGTTGAGCCTGAGGGGCCCGCCTGTCACCTTGGGACAACGAGTTGCTTTGAGTACCCTGTTTGGCAAAGTAGCACGCGGTCGGAATTTTCTCTTGAGGGCCTGATGGAACTTATTAAAGGCCGAAAGACAGAGAAAAAGGAAGGTTCCTATACGACCTACCTCTTTGAAAAGGGCTTAGATAAGATCCTCAAGAAAGTGGGGGAAGAAGCCACTGAAGTTATCATTGCCGCTAAGGCGGAAGATAAGCCAGAAACCATCTATGAGATTGCAGACCTTGCCTACCACGTCTTGGTTCTCATGGCTGAGGCTGGCATTAGTATTGAAGACATCCGAGCGGAACTTGCCTCACGGCACGTCATCGACCACAAAGTTAAGCAGGAGAAAATGCGGTGACGCAAAACTTCGATTTGCACGTACATACGAATTTCTGTGACGGGAAGAACGGTCCAGAAGAAGTTGTGCGTGCGGCGATTTCTTTGGGGCTAAAGACGCTTGGTTTCTCGGCACACTCGTATACCTTTTTCGATGAGAGTTATTGCATTGCGAAAGAGAGAGTAGAGGAGTATCGCCGCACAATCGATGCTTTAAGTAAGAAGTACGCTTCTGACATTGACATCCTCTGCGGCATCGAGCAGGACTTCTACTCTCGCGAGAGCACAGCCTCTTGGGACTATGTGATAGGGTCCGTGCACTACATCTTGGTTAAGGACGAATACATCCCTGTTGACGAAAGTGCGGAGATTCTGAAAAAAGCCGCAGAAAAATACTTTGAAGGGGATTTCTACGCTCTTGCGGAGACGTACTTTGAAACGGTCTCAAGAGTGCCTGAACTTACACGAGTCGACGTCATTGGGCACTTTGATCTCATCGCAAAGTTTAACGACCGTGAGAGGCTTTTTGATGAGACCGAGAAGCGGTATCTTCTCGCAGCAGAGAAGTGTCTAAAGAAGCTTGCTTTAAGTGGCCTTCCCCTTGAGATAAACACGGGAGCAATTTCTCGCGGATATAAGAGCGTTCCCTATCCTGCACCAAGGTTTTGGAGGGAGGCTTCGTCTCTTGGAATTCCTTTTCTCCTCTCAAGTGATAGCCATAGTGCGGATACGCTTGCCTTTGAGTTTGACATCTGGGAGAGGAAAGCCGAGAAGGCTGGTCTTAAACTTCTAAGAGAGCTCCCAGTTAAAGCGCTCCTTTCAAAAGAGAGAATTTAAGAATTCGGCCGAAAGCGGCGAGCAGTTTTCCGTTATGATTTCAGAGGATTTCTCCTCGTTTCTTCCCTTGCTATTTCCCGTTTCCCGAAGCCCATTCATGCTAAAATCGCGCCCGACTTATACCTTTAGGGTGAAAATCTTTCACTTAAGGGATGGGTTGTTATTACTTAACGGGTTCTTTTTCCCTTGAAAAGAAGGGGAAAAAGGAGCCCTTTTGTCATGTCCGTCTTTTGAAGAAGACGGGAGATTTTGAAAAAAAGAGAGAATAGAAAATGGCTGTTGAACGCACACTTTCGATTGTTAAACCCGATGCCGTTGCCAAGAATGTGATTGGCAAGATTTACACACGCTTTGAAGATGCGGGACTTAAGATTGTCGCCGCCCAGATGCGTCTTCTTTCCAAGGCTGAGGCCGAAGGCTTCTACGCCGTGCACCGTGAACGTCCCTTCTTTGCTGACCTTGTCAAGTTCATGACTTCGGGCCCTGTGATGATTCAGGTTCTCGAAGGCGAAAACGCCATTGCGAAGAATCGTGAATTGATGGGCGCAACAGATCCGAAGAAGGCCGCTCCTGGAACAATCCGTGCTGACTTCGCATCCTCTATCGATGCAAACGCCGTCCACGGCTCTGATGCTCCTGCGACAGCCGCGGTTGAAATCGCTTACTTCTTCCCGACACTTTCGATTCATTCTCGTTAATCGGTCCGAGTAGTTCGCATTTCAAATGATGACAGAAATGACTGAATCCGACGCTTTGGTAAATCTCCTTGGGATGGATCCTGAGGCGGTACGCAATTGGTGTGCCGCGATGGGCGAAAAGCCCTATCGTGCGACACAACTTGTGCGTTGGATTCATCGTTTCTGCGAGCCGGATTTCGCAAAGATGACGAACCTTGCGAAATCTTTTCGAGAGAAACTTCCTCAAAAAGCCGTAATAAAGGCTCCCGCTATTCTCGATTGCAAGTACGCCTCTGACGGTACACGCAAATGGCTTTTTGATGTTGGCGATGGCAATGCCATCGAAACTGTTTATATCCCATCGGAAAATCGCGGCACGCTTTGTATTTCCACGCAGGCAGGATGCGCGATGGGTTGCCTTTTCTGCTCGACAGGTAAACAGGGATTTAATCGCAATCTAACGACAGCAGAGATTGTTGGTCAGGTTTGGACCGCCGAGCGCACTTTACGGATGGAAGCAGGGATTACAGATCCCAATGAGCGCGTTATCAGTAACGTTGTTCTCATGGGAATGGGGGAACCCCTGCAGAATTTAGATCAGGTTCTTCCCGCACTGCGTCTTTTCTTAGATGACAACGCCTATGGGCTCTCACGGCGTCGTGTGACAGTCTCAACCTGTGGTCTCGTTCGTCAAATGGATAAGTTGGGCGCGGCTGTGCCTGTTGCACTTGCAGTTAGTTTGCACGCGGCAACAGATAAACTCCGCGACCAAATCATGCCAGTAAACCACAAGCACCCGCTTGCGGATTTGATGGCCGCTTGTAAGCGTTACTTGGCGGTAGCCCCTCGGGATTTCATCACCTTCGAGTACATTTTGCTCGGAGGCGTGAATGACTCAGATGCTGATGCTAGGAACCTCATCGACCTCGTTCGAGACGTTCCCTGTAAATTTAATTTGATTCCCTTTAATGCCTTTGCGGATTCGGGCTTGAAGGCGCCTGACGCAGACCGTGTCTTACGCTTTGCAAGTATTCTCAACGGCGCGGGAATCGTCACAACGGTGCGCCGTACACGAGGCGATGACATAGCCGCTGCCTGTGGGCAGCTCGCAGGAGAGGTTCGAGATAGAACCCGTAGGGCAATTCGACTCGTTGAACAGAAGAAGGCAGCACGCGATGTCTTTCACGAAGATTCGGGAGGGACGGAGTAATGGAAGTCTTTAACCGAAGAAAAGCTACGCACACTGTCCGAATCAAGAATGGCGCAACTGAGGTAAAGCTCGGAGGAAGAGAGCCAGTCCTTGTGCAGTCGATGACAAACACGCCCACTGAAGACGTGGATGCTACGGTTTTACAGGTACGGGAACTCGCCTGTGCGGGGAGTGAACTTGTGCGCCTCACAGTTAATACTCCAGAAGCCGCGCGAGCGGTTCCTCACATTCGAGAAAAACTCGATGCGGTGGGTTGCTTTGTGCCACTTGTGGGAGACTTTCACTATAACGGCCACAAGCTTCTCACGGCGGAACCCGCTTGTGCAAAGGCACTTTCTAAGTACAGAATCAACCCGGGAAATGTCGGTAAAGGGGCGCTGCACGAAGAGAACTTTGCAACGATGATTGACCTTGCCTGCCGCTTTGAGAAAGCGGTACGCATAGGGGTTAATGGCGGAAGTATCGACAAAGAGCTTCTTGCTAGAAAAATTGAAGAAGGAAGAGAAAAGGGGACACCAGCGAAGGTAGTTTTCCTAGACGCTGTCGTAGAAAGTACACTTGAAAGTGCAAAAGATGCGGTGCGTCTGGGGTTACCAGAAGATAAGCTTGTACTCTCAGCGAAGGTAAGCGGCGTAGAAGACTTAATCTATGTCTATCGGGCGATTTCTGCCGCTACAGACGTAGCTCTACATTTGGGACTTACCGAGGCGGGTATCGGCTTAAAAGGTGTTGTCTCAAGCACAGCTGCGCTTTCCATTCTTTTATCCGAGGGAATCGGCGACACGATTCGCGTCTCAACAACGCCTGCGCCAGGGGAGGCTCGAACCTCTGAAGTGAGAGTCGCGCGTGAGATTCTTCAGACGCTTGGCTTCAGACGCTTTACGCCCCTTGTCACCTCATGCCCAGGTTGCGGAAGAACGAGTAATGCCCTTTTTCAGAACTTAGTCGAAAAGACGCAGGAATTTGTTTTAAGTCGTGCAAATGATTGGAGCCAGAAGGCACCGGGCTCCGAGGCACTTCGCATCGCCGTGATGGGCTGTGTCGTGAACGGCCCTGGAGAGGCTGGAAACGCGGATATTGGTCTAAGCCTACCAGGGCGAGGAGAGTCCCCCGTGGCTCCCGTATTTGCCGATGGTAAGAAAATCGCAACACTCAAAGGGGATGCGATAGAAAAAGATTTCGAAGCGATTCTTGAGGAGTATGTCTTAGATCGCTTTGGTCGGAAGGAAACGGAAAAATGAGTAATGTAAAAATCGCTGGCATCAAGGGCATGAATGACATGCTCCCAGAGGAGACCCCTCTATGGGAAAAATTTGAAGCAGCCGCTCGAGATGTCGCCTTAAGTTATGGCTATCGTCAGGTTCGTACGCCGATTCTTGAAAGCACGTCGCTTTTCTGCCGTGGTATCGGTGAGGTGACCGACATTGTCGAAAAGGAAATGTATTCCTTTGAAGATAGCCTAAATGGGGAAAAGTTGACGCTTCGCCCAGAGGGGACTAGCGCCATCGTTCGCTCAGCGATTGAACATAACCTTACCTATAACGCCCCTCAACGCCTTTGGTACTTTGGCCCGATGTTTCGCCACGAGAGACCACAGCGTGGGCGCTATCGTCAGTTCTATCAGTTTGGTTGCGAAGCTCTAGGGTTCGCAGGGCCCGACGTTGACATTGAACTCCTTTCGATGACAGCGCGCCTTTGGAAAAACTTAGGCATTTCGGCTTCTCTTGAATTGAATTCCTTGGGGGCCGCTGAGGAGCGTGCTAAGCACCGTGAGGCTCTGATTGCCTATTTCCAAGAACACACTGACCTTTTGGATGAAGATGCAAAGCGTCGTTTGCTTACCAACCCATTGAGAATTCTTGATACGAAGAATCCTGCGATGCAGGAAATGGTCAATGCGGCACCTCGCCTTATTGACTTCTTAGGAGAAGATTCACTTAACTTCTTAAAGAAGTTAGAAAAGGGCTTAGAAGCGCTTGGCATCAACTACAAAATCAATCCAAGACTTGTCCGCGGTTTGGATTACTACAACCACACGGTTTTTGAGTGGGTCACGGATAAGTTAGGCGCACAAGGGACGATCTGCGGCGGTGGACGCTACGACCCCTTAATTGAAATCTTGGGCGGCAAACCCACACCCGCTGTTGGCTTTGCGATGGGAGCCGAACGCGTTATCGAACTCATTAAGGAAGAAAAGGGCGCAGTCACTACGCCTTATGCGAAGGTCTACATCGTGCACCAAGGCGGAGACACAGAAATCGCAGCGCGCGCCATTGGCGAAAAACTACGTGATGCGGGATTAAAGGTCATCGTACACGCAGGAAGCACCTCCTTTAAGTCTCAGATGAAGCGTGCGGATGCTTCTCTTGCCACCTGGGTTGTCATCGCAGGAGAAGGAGAGATTGCCGCAGGGGAAGTTTCTGTTAAGAGACTTCGTAGCCCCGAAGGAGCGCAGGTTTTTGAAGAACAAAAACGCGTCCAGATTAACGAAATTGAAACAATTGTTGCCGCAGACTAGTCGCAAGGGCCCGAGGCACAGTACGATTACGGGATAAGAAATAGGAACCAATAAATATGGCATACGATCTCGAAGAACAAGAATCCCTAGACCAACTAAAAGCGTGGTGGGAAAAATGGGGCACACTGATTACGGTCATCATCACGGTGGCCTGCTTGGCGTTTGCTGGCTACAACGGCTATCGCTACTACAAGAAAAATGAAGGTGCGAAAGCAACGGCCGCTTATGTGCAACTACAGAATGCCGTCGTGACGGGAGATAAAAAGAATGTGAAGTCTCTCTCGGAAGGGTTGATGAAAGAGTATCCAAGCCACGTCTTTGCGACATTAGCGGCTTTCTCTCAAGCTGCAGATGCCGCCAATGCTAACGACATCGAAGGTGCCCGCAAGGCCTTAAAGTGGGTTCTTGAAACAGGGAAAAGACCCGAGTATGCAACGCTTGCTCGCGTAAGATTAGCGGGCGTAGAACTTGATGCAGGAAATGCGAAGGAAGCCCTCTCTATCCTTCAGGCTGAAACTCCCTACGCGGGAAGTGAAATCATCTATAACGATCGCTTAGGAGATGTCTATCTTGCCTTAGGCGACGTGAAGAACGCCCGCGCGGCTTGGCAGAAGGCTCTTGACCTCGATAAGAAGGTCAATACGCTTTCTCCTTTGATTACTTTAAAGATTGAAGCCTTACCCGAATAAAGACGCCAAAGGCTACAGGGAAGTTAACGATTTCACCATTTTTGGAGTGTGAACCATGACTAAGAAAAGTTCTCGTCGAATCTGTGCAGTGGTTGCGGCAATCGCAGCGGCTGCTCTTCTTGGCGCCTGTTCTTCAACGAGTACGCGTGAGCCAGTGGAACTTGAGAAATTCGACAAAACACTCGATGTTGAAAAAGTTTGGTCGGTGAGCCTTGGAGAGAATCCAACTGGGCTCTTAGCGCCTATCGTCACAGAAAATGGCATCTTTGCTGCTGGTGACGATGAACTCTATCGGATTAATCCTGAGACAGGAGACACAATCTGGAGAGTATCAACAGGGGCGCCTGTCACAGCTGGTGTCGGTAGCGACGGACGCACCGTGGCGCTTGCTACGGCCGCAGGCTACCTCGTTACCTTTGATGACACTGGGAAGGAACTCTGGAAGGCGAAACTTACAAGTGAATTGATGACGCCTCCCTTAGTGGGTTCAGGCCTTGTCATTGTCCGCACAAGTGATACCCGTATCTCTTGCTATGACGCAGTCACAGGGGAACGCCGTTGGCGTTATCAGGGACAGTCCCCGTCGCTCGCGCTTCGGATTGCGCGCGAGATGCGTTTTTCTCCAGCAGGGATCTTGGTTGGCCAAAGTAACGGTCGCCTCTTAGCGCTTGATGGAAATGGGCAGCGTGTTTTCGAAATTCCTGTCGCACAGGCAAAAGGCACAACGGAAGTCGATCGCTTAGTTGACGTCGTAGGGGCGCCTCTTGTTGATGCCTCGATGATGTGCGCAAGTGCCTATCAGGGTAATGTTCTTTGCATTAGTTCTGAGAATGGAAGGCCCCTTTGGGCAAGGCCCGTGGATGCAGTCTCTGGACCTGTCTCAGACGGTTTGTACACCTATGTCACAGCCGCAAATGGCGAAATCCACGCTTTCTCGCATGATTCTGGAACGCCGCGTTGGGTAAATAAGTCCTACCTCTGGCGTACGCCTGGCGCCCCGGTTATTACGCCTGAGGCGGTTGCCTTCTGCGACTACGATGGCGTTGTAAGTTTCTTAAGCCCGGAGACGGGGGCCACAAATGCCCGCACCGGTGTTGGGAGTGCGACGAAGTCTGCCCCCGTGCCAATGGCTGGCGGTGCCCTTTTCCAAACCGAAGAGGGAAAACTCATCTTCCTACGCGCCCGAGCTGAAGAAAAGTAAAAACGAAAAAAAACGACAAAAAGAAATAGATAGGTTTTTATGCTTCCTGTCATCGCTCTTGTTGGTCGC
>CAZHBC010000017.1:0-6656 GCA_964530715.1 uncultured Sutterella sp.
AGATTTGTGTTCTCAATGACGTGGCAGTTGTGCTTCTCACAGAGAACGTCGCGAGCTGTGTGAATCGCACCCGAAGGACCAATCCCGTGAGAGTCAATCACGATGAAAGCGGGATGGTGGTTTTCGAGGATTTCTTTTAGAGCCTCATCTGTAAAAGAAGTTTCCCTTTTGAAGTAGGCGTCATTGCCGTAGCCATTCGTTTCTTCGTTTGCCGTGTGAAGTAGGAGCGCTTTCCCTGTTAAGTTAGGAAGATTGCGGCAGGCATCAATCTCAGGCAGTCCTTCCCGGCAATCTAGAACAATGCCAGGAAGTTCATAGTGCGAAGCGCTAGGAGCGAGCGTGTAGCAGTCAAAATGCGTTCCAATGTGCCCCGAGGCGCCCGTTTTAGAACGAGCACGCGCTTTTTGAAAGATGGGGTTGTCTTCCGTAAGTGTTATGTGAAGAGTGATCATGTTTTTTAAAAAAGGCGAAAAACCAAAACATGTCTTTCGCCTTCGATTGTTGCTACCGTTTAGAAAGTCCTATTTGTCGTGCTTCTCGTAGATCTCATCGATTTCTTTCTTAAAGAACTTCGCAAGCGGCGTTCTCTTTAATTTCAAAGTCGGTGTGAGAAGCCCATTTTCAATCGTCCATGGCTTTAGCGTAAGAAGGACCTTACGGGGTAGCGCGTAGTGCGGGAAGTCCGCAGCCGCTGCCTTTACACGCTTCAGAATCGCTGCACGAACGCTTGTAAGTTTAAGGCTTGCTTCGTTGGCACTCACTTTTAATTCTGCTGCGAGTTTTTTCCACTCTTCAGGATTTAAAACCGTTACGGCACTGATGAAGGGTTTGTTTTCACCAATAACGTAGGCCTGAGAGAAGAGGGGATCTGTTTCGAGGGCAAGTTCAAGATCAACTGGTGGCACCTTCTCACCCGTGCTCGTGACGATAATTTCCTTGATGCGCCCCTTGATTCTTAAGAGCCCTGCTTCGTTAATTTCTCCGACGTCACCCGTGCTAAGCCACCCGTCGGCATCTAGAACTCGGGCGGTGTCCTCTGGCCTCTTCCAGTAGCCTTTCATAATCGAAGAGCCACGAATCTGAATTTCATTGGTTTCAGGCGCTAAGCGCAATTCAAGATTCTTAAAGAGGCACCCCACGGTGTCAGGTTGATTTAGCGTAAGCGAGTTCCCCGCGATAATGGGGCTTGCTTCTGTCATGCCATAGCCCTGAATCGGAGCAAGGCCCAATCCACCGAAGACGCGGGCAACTTTACCATTGAGCGCTGCACCGCCTGCAATAGCGACTTTGAGGTTCCCACCAAACTGCTCGAGAACTTTGTTCGCAACAAGCTTCTTTAAGATGGGTCCTGTGATGCCGTCTAAGAAGCTCCAAGGCGAGGAGGGTACTGGAAGTTTATTTTCCGCACAGAACTTACGCCAACCAACGCTTACCGCTGCATCAAAGAGGAAACGCACAATCGCGGGCTTTTTCCCAAGCATGTCGTTAATACGGGCGTAAATCTTTTCATAGATTCGCGGAACCGAAATCAACACATCCGGTTTCACTGTCTTTAGGTCTTCCGCTAAGAGCATGATTGAGCGGTTGTATGTGATTGTGCAACCCATGCCGAGCGCTAAGTAGTAGCCAGCGGTTCTCTCAAAGGTGTGTGAGAGCGGAAGAAAAGAGAGGAAAACGTAGCCAGGAGCTGGTGCCGGTGCAATGTGAACAAGCGTTGCAATGACGTTTTCAACAACGTTGTGATGCGTGAGCATCACGCCCTTCGGGCGTCCGGTTGTTCCTGAGGTATAGACAATCGCCGCAAGGTCCTCAGGGGCGGGCCCTGCGGGAAGTTCTGTTACGTCTTTACCCTTTGCAAGCCAAACATCTTTTGAATAGATCTTTTTGCCGTCTTCTTCTTTCTCAAGAGCCCGTTCCTCTGTGAGGATGACGTGCTTTAAGTCAGGAATCGGCATGTTGGCCTTTTCAATCAAGGTCCAACGTTCAAGCTTATTGGTGATAAGCACAGTGGCTTCACTGTCGTTAAGGATAAAGGCAGAAGACCCCGGCGTATCGATGGCGTGAAGCGGAACGGGGATAAGCCCGTTTGCGAGCACTGCTTGGTCTGCTAACACCGCATCCACGGAGTTATTTAGGAGAATTGCAACCCGTGTTCCACGCTCTAAGTTAAGTGCTACCAAGGCACGACGCCAAGCGGTGATTAACTTATTGAGTTCCGAGTAGGTGACGCTTTGCCACGCCTTCAGTTTGCGGTCGTACTGACGCAGTGCAACGGCGTCAGGAATCTGAGCGGCTCGCAAGGGAACAAATTCACTTAAGGTTTTGCAGGTCCTTAGCGAGGCAAGGCGTGTAGCGGAATTGTCTTCAGTTGGTTTCGTCATAAAGCCACAGACTTTCTAAACAAATCTTCAAACTTTCAAAGCTCAAAAAAAGAGCTTTGAAGTCTTTTTTCAATACAAAATTTAAAACCCATCTTCTCTGCACGAAGTTTCGTGCAAGTTAGCGGAAAATTTTAATACGGAAAGACGGGAAAAATGCTTCTGAAAAAATCCAATTTTCGTCTGATACGGATTTTCTTCCTCGGTGGCTTCTAGCTTTCATCCTCGGTTGAGACTTGGTGGTCTGGATCACTAATCCATTCAGAGAAACTACCGATGTAAACCCCAGCTGTAGCAAGTCCTGCGTGTCGCGTTGCAAGAAGGTTTAGACAGGCCGCAACCCCAGAGCCACAGGTGTGTAGGATCCGCTCTGGCGCACCGTCGCTTAGCTTTAAGAAGTTTTCTCTTAACCGGTCTTTTCCGTAAAAAAGTCCGCTAGGCGCGATGTTAAGGCGCGCTGGGTAAGAGAGAGAACCTGGGATGTGACCTGCTCTTGGGTCAGCTCCTCCGTTCTTTCCTAGGTAGGCGCTTTCAACTCTGGCGTCTACGAGTAGATACTTTTTGCTGATAAGGTTTTCTTCAATTTCTTTTACGGTAAAGACGCGTTCGAGACTTTCCTTCGCAGTGACATTTCCCTCAGGTTTCGTAACCGCTTCTGTTTCAAGGGGGAGTCCCGCTTTAACCCAAGAAGTAAAGCCTCCGTCCAAAACAAAAACGTTAGCAAAGCCAATGGTTCTCACAGTGAACCAGACGCGAGGCGCGTGTGGGAGAAATTCCCGATCGTATAGGAGAAGCGTTCCACCTTCGGTTAAACCGAAGCGACGCAAAAGGGAGGCAAATGTTTCAGGATCTGCTAGAGGCGTTCTTCCGTTTTTCCCCGTACGAACTCCTGTCACGTCGCGCGCCATATCGATTCTTTGTGCTCCAGGAATATGCCCCTGTGTGTAGAGGAGTTCCCCTGCGGCAGAGTCGGTTTGCGAGCCGCGGCAGTCAAGAATGACAGTTGTCTCTTTCCGAGAAAGTTCTAAGAATTCTTCTAAACCAATGACTGGGTCAAGAGCGCCGCAATCCATAACTAAAGTCCTTTGAGAAAAAGAGAAACGCATTTCCAACTGAGTTTAAGGCAATCGCGATAGGTTTTGCGGCTCTCGTGGGTAAAAGAAACCCTCAGAAAACGCTTCCGAGGGTTTTAAAGTTAGGAAAAAAATGACAAACAGTTAAAGGTTACTTTAAGAAGGGAATAATGCCCGCAATAAAGATTGTGAGAATGATAAGGGGCAAAATAAACGTGCAGTAAAGTCTCAATCCTTTACGGAAGAGAATGCCGTGTCCCGTGTTAGCTTCAGCAATGAAGTTTTCCCAACCCCATCCCTTCTTTAAGGTGCAAAAGAGTACGAAGATAAGGCTCCCGAGAGGCAGGAGGCAGTTACTCACAATGAAGTCTTCTAAGTCCATAATCGAAGAGCTTCCGCCCATCGGATGGATGTTAGAGAGGACATTAAAGCCAAGGGCGCAGGGAGCGGCGAGAAGCAACATCGCAACGCCACAGATCCAAGCGCTCTTCTTACGTTCCCAGCCAGTGAGGTCACGAACGCAAGCGAGAATGTTTTCGCAGACGGCAAGCACTGTCGAGTAGCAGGCAAACATCATGAAGACAAAGAAGAGGGCGCCCCAGAAGCGGCCTGCTGGCATGTGGTTAAAGATGTTAGGCAGCGTGACAAAGATTAGGCTTGGACCCGCATCTGGATTCACGCCATAGGTAAAGCATGCTGGGAAAATAATTAAACCCGCAGTCACGGCAACGAAGGTATCAAGAATAATCACCCGCACGGATTCGCCACCTAAGGTGTGATTCTTTTCGATGTAGCTACCAAAGATTGCCATTGCACCGATACCAAGGCTTAAGGTGAAGAATGCCTGGTTCATTGCAGCAACAATCACGCTCCAATTAATTTTTCCAAAGTCAGGAAGTAGGTAGAAGGTAAGACCTTCTTTTACGCCGTCCATCGTGAGGCTATTGATGGCGATAATGACCATAAGGACAATGAGAGCCATCATCATCCACTTTGTCACGCGCTCCAAGCCCCCTTTAAGGCTAAAGGAGAGAACGATAAAGGCGGTGATAACAATCGCTGCTGTGTCAAGAAGCTGTGTTGTGGGATTCGCGAGAAGAGCACCAAAGCTTTGACCGACTTCCGCAGGGGTCTTCCCTGTGAATTCCCCAGTACACATATAAAAGAAGTACTGAAGCATCCAGCCTGTGACAACCATGTAAAACATCATGAGTACGACGTTACCGACGAGAGCAGCGATACCGTGCCAGTGCCAATTCGTGCCCCGGGGCTCTAAGACCTGATACATGTGCACGGGGCTCTTCTGACTCGCGCGCCCCATCGCGAATTCCATTGTCATCACGGGCCATCCCATGATTACAAGAAAGATTAGATACACGAGTACGAAGGCGCCACCGCCGTACTGTCCTGTTAACCAGGGAAATTTCCAAACGTTACCGCAACCGATTGCGCAACCTGCGCTCAATAGAATG
Organism: uncultured Sutterella sp.; assembly: GCA_964530715.1. Lineage (GTDB taxonomy): Bacteria > Pseudomonadota > Gammaproteobacteria > Burkholderiales > Burkholderiaceae_F > Duodenibacillus. The sequence goes on from CAZHBC010000017.1 coordinate 4,924, forward strand.
AAGCCTAAACGGCTTCCTAGACGTTCTCTATCCATTTCCTACACCTTGATTCGTTTATAGGTACGACGCAACGGAAAACAATTTGACCGATGCCCGTTTTCTTCTTACGACTCCGTGTTTTGTCTATTTGTGCACGGAGTTCGCTCATTATCGACCACAGGCAGGGGTCGGTCAAACACGACTAAGTAAAAGAGCGTAGAGGAGTTACCTAGACATTTGACATTAATCAAATCGTTTTTCCTCTTGCGCCGATGCGCAAAAAAAATACAAAGCAGAAAATCTCGTTAACGCCGTTTAAATTAAAGCCATTCGGCGTTCTTTTGAAATACTTTTTTGAATTTTTTGGAGAACCCTATTTATGAAACTCGATCGATGCAATGCCCTGGTCGAGCGCGACAAACGATTCGTCGCACCCTGCCAGCATCTTTCCTACTATCCACTCGTTATTGCTAAGGTAGAAGGCAGCATTATTACGGATTTGGATGGAAACGAATTCATCGATTTCTTGTCTAGCGCATCGTCGCTTAACATTGGGAGCTCCAACCCGATTATTACGAAGGCCATTGAGGCCCAACTGAAGAAATTTACGCAGTACACGCCCGCTTATACCTATAACGAGCAGACGACAACCTATGCAGAGAAACTTGCTTCCGTCTATCCCGGTGGCGTGAAAGCTAAGGTTTGCTTTGGAAACTGCGGCAGTGACTGTAACGACGCGGCTGTGAAATTCTCTCGCGCCTTCACGGGGCGGCAAAAGATCATCGTCTTCTTAAATGGTTATCATGGAAATACCTACGGGTCTGCTTCGATGACAACATGCTCGACGAAGATGCACGAGAAGATGGGTCCCTTCCTTCCTGAGATTTATCCCTTCCCCTTCTTTGGAACGGATAAGACAGATGAAGAGGTCGAACGCGATTGCATGAAGGCGATGCAGACGGCTTTTGATACTTACCTTCCGCCCACGGAAGTCGCCGCTATGATTATCGAACCCGTGCAGGGCGACGGTGGCATCCTTCCCGCACATCCGATTTTCATGAAGAAACTCTACGAGACCTGCAAGAAGTACGGCATCCTCTTTATTTCCGAAGAGGTCCAGCAGGGCTTTTACCGCACAGGTAAGTTCTTTGCCATCGAAAACTATGGCATCGTTCCTGACGGCATCATTATGGGTAAGTCAGTTGGCGCAACGTTGAGTCTCGGAGCCTTTATGGCGCGAGATGAAATCATGGATTGCCTACCGGCTCCCGCACACCTATTCACACTCGGTGGCAACTCGATAGCCTGCGCAGCGGGTATCGCACAGTTTGATTACTTCCAGAGTGAAGAATTCCAAAAACACTTAAAAAATAACATCCAACTCGTTGAAAAGCTTGGCGCAGACCTGAAGGCAAAGCATCCGAAGCTTGTTGCTTTCACCCGTAACCTTGGTTTCTCAATGGGCATCGGTATTCAAAAGGAGGACGGCTCGCCCGATGCGGACGGGGTCTTCAAGGTTCTTTTCCGTGCATACGAAAAAGGCCTTGTCGTGATTTCGCTCGCAGGGTGGATCTTGCGCATTCAACCGCCACTTACGATTACCCCGGAGCAGCTCACACGCGGTTTCGAGATTATCGATGAGGCAATGTGCGAGTACGAGCAGGGCTTGATTAGCGATGATGTTCTCAAGTTCCGCGCTGGCTGGTAAGCCGATATAAAAACCTCTTTCTCATAAAAATTTAAGTATTACCGAT
>CAZHBC010000017.1:6756-15215 GCA_964530715.1 uncultured Sutterella sp.
ATCGAAAAACTTGGCGTCAATCAGTGGGTTGGTGTTGCGCTTCTCTCTTGCGGTGTTCTCTTCCTTGTCTTTAAGGGAACTGAGATGGTCGAGAAGGCGCTTTCCATTTGGTCCTATGTGCTCTGCGCCGTGTACCTTATCTTCATGATTGTCGTGTTTATGAAGTTTGGCTCTAACATCACGGCAGAAATCGCCAAGGGTGAAGTGCACGAAGGTTGGTTTGCGCACGGTCTGCAATATAGTTTCTATAACCTCGTCTGTGTGCCGCTTATCCTTTACACGGTCCGCGACTTTAAGTGCCGCACAGAGTCTGTCATCAGCGGCATTATCGCCGGTTTCCTTGGCATCTTCCCGGGAACAATGCTTCTTCTTACGATGGGTAGCGACTTTACGAACGTTGTTAATTCCACGGTTCCTGTCCTCTCAATCTTTGACAGAATCAATATGCCTTGGCTCTTCTGGGCTTTTGAAATCGTCCTCTTTGTGACCCTTATGGAAACAGCCACAGGCTTTGTGAAGGCAGTTTTCGACCGCGTTCAAGTGGCATTCCTCAAGACGGGTCGCGAAGAACCGAATTGGTTTAAGCCTGTGACGATTATCGTCCCGGTGCTTCTCGGTGTAGCAGTTTCTGCCTTCGGTCTTCTTGGCCTTATCGTTAAGGGCTACGGCACGGCTTGCTGGGGCTTCCTCTGCCTCTTCGCTCTTCCGATGCTCACAGTGGGTGTCTACAAGATTGTTAAGAATTCCAAATAGTCGCCTCGTCACTCTCTCTCTTAAGTTAAGAGAGTGAGACAGAAGCTAAAAGAAAAAAGCGCCATCGCAGTTGGTAATCAACTAAAGTGGCGCTTTTCTTTTCTTCTTAAGTTGCAAAAGGCGGTTCTCAGAGCCCTATCTTTGTGCAAGTCGCAAAGAGATTTCGCTTTCCGCTCTGCCGAAAGAATCTACCTCGGTTAAAATACGCAAAACCTGAGGCGGTTTTATCTTTGACCGCCTTTTTGCTGTCCGCAATTTGTCTACTCAAAAAAGTTTATTTGGTCGATTACGCCAAGAAAGGAAGGAAGTCTGTGTCTAAAGTTGGCTTTGATAATGCGAAATACATCGAAACCCAATCAGCGCACATTAAGGAGCGTATCGCCAAATTTGGTGGAAAGCTCTACTTGGAATTTGGTGGCAAACTCTTCGATGACTACCACGCTTCGCGCGTCCTCCCTGGGTTTGAACCTGACAGTAAGATTCGCATGCTTTCGCAACTGAAAGACGACGTTGAAATCATCGTTGCTATCAGTGCGCCTGACATTGAGAAAAATAAAATCCGTGGCGACCTTGGCATTCCCTACGAAGACGATGTATTGCGCCTTATTGATGTCTTCCGCAATTTAGGATTCTGCGCAGGTGCCGTTGTTGTGACGCAATACAATGGACAGCCCTCGGCAGACGCTTTTATGCGCCGCTTAACAGCGCTTGGCGTACGTGCTTATAAGCACTTCCCAATTGCCGGGTACCCCCACAACCCAGCGCTTATCGTAAGCGACGAGGGGTACGGGAAAAACGATTACATTGAGACGACGCACTCGCTTGTCGTTGTAACAGCGCCAGGCCCTGGGAGTGGCAAGATGGCCACGTGCCTTTCGCAGCTCTATCACGAGCATAAGCGCGGCATCAAAGCAGGGTACGCAAAGTTTGAAACATTCCCCATCTGGAATTTGCCACTTAAGCACCCCGTAAACCTTGCTTATGAAGCTGCGACTGCGGATTTAAACGATGTGAACATGATCGATCCCTTCCACCTTGATGCCTATGGTGTCACAACGGTTAACTACAACCGCGATGTGGAAGTTTTCCCCGTGTTGCGTGCTATCTTTGAGAAGATTCTTGGAACGTGCCCGTATAAGTCACCCACGGACATGGGCGTTAACATGGCAGGAAATTGCATTATCGATGATACGATTTGCCGCGAAGCTTCTTATAAAGAGATTCTTCGCCGTTACTACCAAGCGAAGGTCGATCACGTCCGTGGCTTAGTTCCTGACTCGGTGGTCTATAAGCTTGACCTCTTAATGAAGCAGGCAGGGGTTACTTCCGACATTCTCCCTGCCGTTGGAGCAAGCCTAGCGAAGGAAAAGGCTAAGGGAACGCCAGCAGGCGCTTTGGTCTTAGCTGATGGCCGTGTGGTAACAGGAAAGACAACACCACTTCTTAGCGCAAGCTCAGCGCTACTCTTAAATGCTTTAAAGGCTTTAGGCGGTATTGGGAAAGAAGTGCTCTTAATCAACAAGGCGGTTTTGGAGCCAATCTGCCGCTTAAAGACTGAGAGCCTTCGGCACTCGAACCCGCGGCTTCACAGCGATGAGGTGCTTATCGCCCTTTGTGTGAGCGCACAGAGTGACCCTCTAGCGGCGCGCGCCTTAGAGCAGATTGATAAGTTGCGGGGCTGTGACGCACACTTCTCTGTGATTTTAAGTGAAGTCGATGAGAAGCTCTTTAAGAGGCTTGGCGTACATGTGAGCTGTGAGCCGAAAAACGAACGCCGCAAGCTCTATTTCTAACGAAGTCGCCCTAAGTTAACAGTAACGCCTCGCAAGTGAGTTAAAAGAAACTGCGGGGCGTTTTCTATTGGGGTCTGAGCTCCAAATAAATTAAACCCCCGAGGGGCCAAAAGCCATTCGGGGGTCTGCGACTTTGTCTTTGAGCAAAGCTTTAGAGTTCGCCCATGAGCCACTTCATCGGGATAATCGAGATCTTCGGGAAGACCGTGAGAACGAGCAACACGATAACTTCCGTAATTAAGAACGGGATTAACTTCATGATGAGTTCGACGAACTTGATGTTACCAATACCGCAAACGACGTACAAAATCGTTCCAACCGGGGGCGTAATAACGCCAATACCAAGGTTGAGAATGAAGATGAGGCCGAAGTAGTACGGATCGATTCCAGCACGGAGAATCAACGGATAGAGCACCGGTGCGAAGATGAGCACGTTCGGTGTCAAGTCCATAACCATACCAATGAGGAAGACGAACAAGTTGATGACGAGCATGAGCATGAGCGGGCTGCCAAGCAACGGTTCGAACAACCAGACGATCTGCTGCGGAATCTGAGCCATCGTAATGAAGAAGCCAACGGCGGAAGCGCCCGTGACGATAAGCATCACGGCAGCGGTCGTACGAGCTGAACGTGCGGAGACTTCCAGCAAGTCAGAGGGCTTCATTTCACGATAGTAGAGTAAGCAAACGAGAATGGCGTACACGGCTGCGAATGCACCACCTTCTGTGGGGGTGAAGACGCCAAAGCGAATACCACCAAGGAGAAGGACTGGGAGCAAGAAAGCTGGCCATGCGTCGATGATAATCTTGACTTTTTCTTCGTGTGTGAAGGTAATCGTTTCGTTGTAGTTATCCTTACGAACGATGAAGTACCAGCAAACGCAGAGGGCAAGACCAATGAAGATGCCAGGGAAGAGGCCGATCATGAACAACTTCGTAATGGAGAGGCCACCAACGGTTGCGCCCAACATAATGAAGTTTGTAGACGGAGGAATAATCGGTCCAATGATAGCGCCAGAAGCGATAACCGCACCTGCGCGACCTGGGTTGTAACCGACATTCTTCATCATCGGGAGAAGCAAACCACCGATAGCAGCAGCTTCCGCCACAGAGGAGCCCATCAAGCCAGCGAAGATGATCGAAGCCACAATAGCCGCATAGCCTAAGCCACCACGGACGTGACCAATCATCAACTGAGCCATCTGAACGACGCGGTAGCTAAGGCCACCTTCTGTCATGATTTCGCCAGCGAAGATGAAGAACGGGATGGCCATCAGCGGATAGTTATCCGCAGCGTCGACCATCGAGGATGCAATCATCATCGGGTCCCAAAGTCCAGAGTGGAACATCAGAACGAGAGCGCAAAGAATCAAAACGATACAAATCGGAACGCCGATGACGAGGAAGAAAAAGAGGGATGCCAAAAATAAAAACAGTTCCATGGTTCTCTCTCCTTAGAGCGCGTTGCTCGTGTCGGGCATGTCCGGGATTTCTTTCTTTTCTTTTGGAGCGTAGTCGCTCATCGGACGTTTCCATTCATGCCAAAGGTCGCGAATCAGAATCAAAACAGCACAGAAGGCCATAATGGGAACTGGTCCGTTCACAAAGGTCATATTGAGGTTTGTCGAAACTGTGTAGGTATCGTACGTTGTCATAACGTGGTAGATACCGCCTTCAAGCAAGATTGCCATTGCATAGATAGAAACAGCAATTGCGAAAAAGTTAACGTAACGACGGAGTTTGCCGCTCAGCAAGTCGACAAAGAGATCGACGGCAATGTGACGACGCCGATAGAAGGCTTCGATACCGCCGAAGAAGGTAATGTACATGAAGAGGTAACGGGACCACTCTTCACTCGGAGCGTAGGACGAACGGAAGACATAACGCAAGAAGGCGTTATAGAAGACCAAACCGATCATCCCTAAAAACACGACAGCACAGAAAATCTCAAAGAGTTTTTCTGCCCAGTGTTTCTTTGTTTGGGTGTTAGACATCGATAAGTCCCTTGAAAAAACTTGGATTTGTAAGCGTAAGAGTCCGAAGACTCTTACGCCTAGTTACTACAGACAGGAGTGAAAATTACTTGACGGTCTTGTACTTAGCGGCCGAGTCAATAATACGCTGTGCATTCGGGGCGTACTGATTGGACTTCGGATCCGTGAACATCGTCCAGGTCTTCATACCAGCTTGCTGCACGTGGGCGAGGAATTCGGGCGTGGGCTCAGAAACCTTACCGCCGTGGCTTTCGATGGTCTTGATGGCGTTGGCGTCGACTTCAGCAGCGAGCTTCCAAACGTCTTCAGCGGCCATGAATGCAGCCTTCTTAATCCATTCCTGATTCTGCTTGTCGAGACGGTTGAAGAACTTCTCGTTGATGAACAAGCAGTGAATAACAAGGATGTGGCCCGTCTTGGTGATGTACTTGGCCTTTTCGTACATCTTCTGGGTTTCGATATCAGAGAAGGGGCTGTCGCCGCCGTCGATAACGCCCTGGTCAAGAGCGGACGGAACTTCTGCGGAGGCCATCGGCTGAGCAGAGAGGCCGCAGTTCTTAACGAACGTCATGTAAAGCGGGATGTTGGGCGAGCGCATACGCCAGCCTTGAACTTCCTTAACGCTTGTAATGGGCTTCGTGGAATAGAAGTGACGGAAGCCAAGTGGGAAGGCGTTCAACGTGATAAGGCCAGACTTCTTCGTGAAGTTTTCGTTAATGATCTTGAACGTTTCGCCGTTCATCGCGCGGTGAGCGTGCTCGTAGCTATCAAAGAGCATCGGTGTTTCGAGCATGGCCATTGCGGGCAAGAACTGAGAAACCTGTGTACCTGTTGCGCACATCTGAATAACGCCACGGCGTGTATCGGCGATGTACTTGTTTTCTTTGCCGAGCATGGAGTTCGGATAAACCTGAACGTCATACTTGTTGCCAGAGAGCTGGTTGAGATACTTACCAAAGAGATACATACCCTGTGTTTCGGGTTCGCCTTCGGGTTTCATACCGGCGATTTTGATAACTGTCTTACCAGAGGCAGCGAGAACGGGTGCGGATGCGCCGACCAAAAGACCGAGAGCGCAAACAGAAAGAACGAGACGCTTCATGGTGGATTCCTCCAATTTGAATTTTGAGAAGCTTTAAAAAAAGCATTAGATCATTTAGATCGAACAGCAGGAATTTCCCTTAAGGGGATTCCCCTACTGAGATATACGTATATCTGAGGCGGAAATTAACACTTTGTAACGGCTTTTGCAAGACGTAAACTACATAAGACAATGGCACTAGTTCTTTTGACGTAGTATTCATTTTGTTTTTGTAAGAGAAAAAATTTTTTCTGACTTGCGAAAATTCTCGCAAATTACACGAGAGCAAAAAATGGGGTCGCGGCAATCGGTTTATCCCAGTGATTTTTTTAGGATTGGACAGAATAAGGGTATTCCATTACGATTGCGCCCTAGGTTTCTCTGCTTGATTTTTCAAGCGTTTCTTTTCGTAGGGGTGAGCGAATGCTTCGGAAACGTTGTATGGTCTTCGATATGGATGGAACGGTTTATCTCGGTCCAATTCCTATTGAAGGAACGGTAAATTTCATTAAGAAAAACTGGGGAAAAATTGACTTCCAATTCCTCAGTAACAACACTTCGAAGTCTCCCGTCACATACGTCAAACGACTTAATTCGATGGGAATACCCGCGACTCTCGATCAAATCTTGACGCCGATTACGCCTCTTATTCACTATCTGAAGCGTGTCGGAATCAAACGCGCCTATCTCGTTGGTAACAACGACTTTGTCGGTTGCATGAAAGAGCGGATGCCAGAGCTTGAAAACACGGCTGAAGGGGCAGAAGCGGTGATTCTTGCCTATGACACAGAACTCACTTACGAAAAGATTAAGACTTCCGCACTCTTACTCTTAGATAAGAATGTGGAATTCCTTGCTACACACCCTGACTTCGTTTGCCCCACGGATGCTGGTCCTTTGCCAGACATTGGTAGCTTTATTCGCATGTATGAAGCCGCAACGGGTCGCAGTCCACAGCGAATCTTCGGTAAGCCCTGCACGGAGGTTCTCGAACCCGTGCTTGCAAAGTATGACCGCAAGGACGTTTGCATGATTGGCGACCGTTTGATGACAGATAAGGTCTTAGGGGAGAACGCAGGGATTGACTTTATTCTCGTACTCTCTGGCGAAACAACAGAAGCGGATTTACCCAAAGTTCGTCAGCAGGAATTCCGTAAGTCGATGCGGCGCCTTTTCCACGTTGGTCCAAAGGAAAATCGTTTGCCGCAAAAGACCTACATCATGCACGACTTGAGTGAACTTACCTTTGACGATGAGAAGTAGAGTAGGAACATTTTTTTAGAGGGTTGGCAAAAAGGCTAGGTTCATCTAATCCTTTTGGCTAGTCTAACTAGGTAGTTTCTGCTAAACTCGCTCTCGTTCGCGCGCACAAGGTGTGTAAGTTTTGTTGTGCGCAAATTTGGATTACTAATTTAAATTTTTTAATTTGAATTATTTTTGTTTGTCTTAATCATTGGAAAAATAACATGATGAAAGAACTGAAACCCGTTGACCGCAAGGCCATGTTTGCCGAGATTGACTCCGGCAAGGAATTTGACATCGTGATTATCGGTGGCGGCGCGTCCGGTCTCGGCGTGGCAGTCGACGCCTCGAGCCAAGGCTACTCTGTGTGCTTGGTCGATGCGCAGGACTTCGCCGAAGGCACGAGTTCTCGCTCCACGAAGTTGATTCACGGTGGCGTTCGCTACATGCAGAACCCGCATGATTGGGGCTTGGTTTTCGAAGCCCTCCGTGAGCGCGAATTGCTCTTGAAACTCGTTCCGAACCTCGTTCACAAGAACCCGTTCATTCTTCCGTGCTATCGCTGGTACGAGAAGGCTTTCTATGGTGCTGGCCTTACGGTTTACACCTTGATGGCAAAGTTTAGTTCTGGTGATGCTGGGTCCCTCTCTATCCTCTCGAAGGAAAAGACTCTTGAACTGCTTCCTGGCATTAAGTCCGACGGCCTCTATGGTGGCGTCCGCTTCTACGATGCGCAGTTCGATGATGCCCGTATGGCAATCGCTTTGATGCAGACCGCTGTTGCACACGGTGCCGTTTGCGTGAACTACACGCCTTGCATTGGATTCAACCACACCGATGCGAAGATCGAATCGATGATCGTTGAAGATAAGGAAACGGGCGAGAAGCACACAGTGAAGGGCAAGATGTTCTTTAACTGCGCGGGTCCCTGGGTCGACGAAATCCGTAAGCTCACCGGCAAGACCGACGTGAAGCCCTTCGTGAAGGCCGCTCGTGGTTCTCACATCATCCTCGACTTGAAGAAGTTTGGCAACCCGAAGGAAGGTATGTTCATCCCGAAGACCTCCGACGGCCGCGTCCTCTTCTGCTTGCCGTGGCACGGTATGCTCGAAGTCGGTACAACCGATCTTCCGGAACCCGTTCCCGTCAACATGGATCCGAAGATTTCCGATGAGGAAATCGACTTCATGATCTCCAACTGCAACAACTACTTGAAGACCAAGGTCACACGCGAAGACATCCTCGCGACATTCGTCGGTGTCCGTCCGCTCTACACACCTGCTTCTGCCTCTGCTAACGGTGGTAAGACCGCTAAGGTCTCCCGCGAACACGCCATTATTCCTGAGTTTGGCAACATGCTCACGATCACTGGCGGCAAGTGGACAGCCTACCGCAACATGGCCGAGCACGCGATGCGCGTCGCAGCCGAGAAGGGACTTATTCCTTCTTCGAAGACCATCACAACGACGTTGCCGCTTACGGTTGATACAGCCTTCGATCCAGAAGCTCTCGAAATGCGTGCACAGTCCGCTGAGAAGGTCGAAGACGTTGTTGACGAAGTCGTCGCCTTCGCAGTGCGCCAGGTGCAGGTCAGTGC
>CAZHBC010000018.1:0-15128 GCA_964530715.1 uncultured Sutterella sp.
CACGGGCTACGGATTTACTCATCGCGATGAGACCCGCTTTGGCAGCGGCGTAGTTAGCCTGTCCAGGGTTACCCACAGCACCCACTACAGAAGCGATACTCACGATCCTTCCGAAGCGAGCCCGCATCATGGGGCGAAGCGCCGCCCGGGTAAGGCGAAAGGCTCCTGTGAGATTGGTATCAAGCACTGCAGCCCAGTTTTCATCTGTCAGACGCATGCTAAGAGCGTCGCGCGTAATGCCTGCGTTGTTAACTAAGATATCAATCTTCCCTTCTTTAGCAACGATTGTTTCAATAAGAGTGGCAGGAGCCGCAGCATCCGTAAGATTAAAGACAAGCCCCTCGCCTTTCTCTCCTAGGTATTCGGAAATACTCTTTGCACCAGCTTCAGAGGTTGCTGTGGCATAGACCTTTGCCCCAGAGTTAGCGAACATCGTTGCAATCGCCCGTCCTATGCCACGGCTTGCACCAGTAACAAGAACAACACGATCTTTAAAAGATTCAGCGGAAAACGTCGGATTCATAGGTTTTCTTGCTCCCTAAAGAGTTTCGACAAGGGTATCGAGTGCGGAAAAGTCCGAGTAGTTTAAAAGTTTAACGCCCGAAAGCGTTCTCTTAGCAAGGCCCGTGAGAGTCCTACCTGGGCCTACTTCTAGGAGCGCCTCGACGTGACTTTCTTCAAATAAGCGTTGCGTCTTTGTCCACTGGACTGGGTGCGAGGCTTGATCTGCGAGGGTTACTCTTACGTCGGAGGCCTCCCTATGAGACGCCGCATCTAAATTCGCAATGACAGGAACGATTTCCTTAGAAATCTCTACTGCGCTTAACTTTTCCTTTAGGTCTTTGGAAACCTCAGAAAAAATCTCCGTGTGAAATGCAGCAGAAACGCGAAGTGCGATAACGTGCCGTGCCCCAAGTTCTTCAGCTCGGGCTTTCGCAAGAGCTAGACCCTCAGGAGTTCCTGCAATCACTATTTGCTTGGGCGAATTAAAGTTCGCAGTGGCAACAAAGGAAGATTTTTTTACTTCCTCGCAAATGCCAACAACCTCTTTCTCTTCTAGCCCTAAAACTGCGGCCATTCCACCAGGGTGCTTAGCGGCAACCTCTGTCATCCGAGAGGCTCTGAATTGCACAAGCTTTAAGGCATCAGAAAAGGAGATTCTCCTTGCGGCAACGTAAGCGGCGTACTCGCCTAAGCTGTGACCAGCGAAGTAGACAGGAGCTTCGGGGAGCCTATCGGCTAATGTTCGCCACATTGCAACGGAGGCTACAAAGAGTGCCGGTTGCGTGTAAGCCGTCTCATTAAGAGTTGCCTCTGGGCCTTCCGCAATAAGTTTTGAGAGCGCATAGCCCAATGTGGCATCTGCCTCATTAAGAGTTTCGCGTACAGCGGGGACTGCCTCGAAGCTACGAAGCATTCCAACGGATTGAGAGCCCTGACCAGGGAAAACGACAGCAATTTTCATGAGAAGGGATTGTATAAAAATCCAAGGCAACAAAAAAGAGCCGCCCCGTTCGTTTGCATCAGATTTATTGTTAAACCGATGCGCGAAGGCGGCTCATTTTTGAGTAAATCTTTTTTTCCGAACGAATCGGAAAGCTCAAAAAGAAGCTTTATTCTTCGGAAGCTTCTTCTTTAGTCGCAATAACCTTCTTGCCGCGGTAGAAACCCGTAGCACTGATGTGGTGACGACGATGCACTTCACCTGTTGTCGCTTCGATGGCAACTGGCGGATTCGTCAAAGAGTCGTGGGAACGACGATTACCGCGGCGGCTTGTAGATTTTTTATTTTGTTGGACAGCCATTTCAATACCCCACAAGGGTTAATCAAATCAAAGTGCGCCATTATATCCAAATTTACACGTACCTGCGAAGTGCGACGCACTGAAATTTACACGCGGCCAAGTGGGACTTTCCCCTATCTTGGCCGCGAGTGTGTTAAGAGAATACTCTCTTTTCGTTACTTCGTGACTTTAACAGTGTCAAATCCAGCAATACGCTTACTGTCGGCTTTAGCAGTAAACCAGAGGTCTTGCAGGATTCCAGGCGTTGCGTCCTTTAAGACAACTTCTTTATCGAACGTGAAGACTGCATCCTTGATGCCGTCGCCGTTAACATCACGTACTGCAACAGATTTTGCCTTCGCTAGAGTGATTGCTTCGACATCTTCATTCGGATAAACAAGACCGAAACCAACGGAAGCCTTATCGATCTTAGAAGCAGCAACCTTCTTAGAGCCAAAAACCGTGACCGTCATATCGCCCTTACTACCTGCGGCAACCGTCGCATCGTTGATTTTCACATTAAGGCGTGGAAGTTTTGCAATAAAGCCTCGAATTGCAACAGTAGCTTCGTTGTAGACGCGGGTGTTGTAGCCATGAAGCATTTGTTCTGCTTTTTCTCTTGAGAAGTTCTTTAAGAGGAACTCGGCTTCTTTATGCACTGCCGCAGCCTTTGCGTTCCAAGACTTATCGAGTTTTGCAATGGTCTCAGATAGTGTCTTTTGTTTTCCGAGAAGCTCAGCGTAGTTCTGGGCATCAAGGAAGGTATACATCGCAAAGTCAGGTTTGTAGTCAAAACTTGCGGGTTTGCCGTGGAATTGTTGAGCTGTTGCCTCTTCTGCTGTCATAAAGGACTGTGCAATGGAGGGCTTTGCGAGTGGGTAGAACGGCACATAAGGAGACTCTGAGGGTCGTCCTGAGGTTCTCCAGCCTCGGATCAGGAGCGGGTCGTCAGCTAAAACATAAACTGCGGATTCAAAGGTTCCGATATTGCAAATATCGTTCATGTTTTTGTGGAAGACGCCGCCTGTGCGCTTTTCGTGCTTGGAGTGAGAACTCAATACCTTCTTAACATCCGCAACACCAAGCTTGTGTTTTGGAACATAGGAGTACGGGAAGGCGTTTTCATCCTTAAGTTCTTTACCCGTGATAATTTCCCAACCCCGCTGTGAGCGATCTTTAATCCAATCGGCGGCACGACGCTTATCGGTCTGATAGGCTTTGCGGAAATTAAAGTCTGAATAGTCGCCAGCCTTCGCTGGTTTGTAGTTTCCAACCTTAATAGCGTGTTCGATTAAGTCAGGGGAAGCGATAACGTCTGGGCTCTTAAGGTCAACGTCCATCAATGTGTAGGCATTAGAAACATAGGTAACTTCGTTATCTTTGAGTTTCTTAGCCACATAGCGGCCACCGTGGAGGAGATTAATCTGCCAAGCTTCGTCTTTATCTGCGACCGTGTAGATGCGGCCTGAGGCGCGATACCCGTAACGCGTAACTAAATCAGCAGCAATACGCACGGCATCTCTTGCGCTTACAGCACGCTCTGCGATGATCCTACGGATCCCATAGCCAACGCCTCCCTCTTTAAGCTGTTCAGCCCCTTCTGTTGCATCGTAACTTTGGTTGGAAGCAACGACAACGCCCTTCTCATTGACGAAACCATCCGAGTAGGAATAGCCAGCGGGATGTAGCGTCTGAGACCAGTAGAAACCCAATGTATGCGGAACCTGAGGAATCTTTGCTGCATCTGGTTCATAGGTGATGGTCTCACCTGCCTTGTGGTCTGCAGGCTCAACCCAATACTGCGATGTGACGATACGTAAATCGTTATCCTCGTTGTGGCCAACGATAATGGAACCCGTTTTTGAGACAGCTTTGCCGACAACCATCGTTGAGCAAGATTGTGCAGGGGCTGAGGCAATGAGACCAGCAATTGCGGCTGTTACAGCGGTGGCGATAAATGTGGATTTCATGATTCCTCCGAAGGAAAATTTTTCTTAGGAAATAAGAGCAAGGTGTTTGGGATTTGCAGGAAAACTCGCTAGCGAGTCTATCACGGGAAAATGCCAAGAATTGAGAAAAAGAAAGCGCCGCAAAGTACTCAGAATGCGACGCCCGTTAAGCTTTAGAGAAATATATGAAAATACATTATTTTTTAGTATTTCCGTAATCGCGATGTCCGAAGATAGCGGTCCCCACTCTTACCTCTGTTGACCCAGCCTCAAGGGCTTCTGTCATATCCGCACTCATACCCATCGAGAGCGTATCAAATTGAAATTCGTCTTTAAGAGAATCATAAAGCGCTCGCATGGCACGAAGGGGCAGAAGTCGAGCTTCCCGTGAGTCTGCTGGAGCAGGAATTGCCATGAGGCCACGCAATTTCAAATTGGGAAGGCTCTTTATGATTTTAGCGAGAGCGGGAACCTCTTCTGGCTTGACGCCAGATTTACTCTCTTCTCCGTCGATATTAACTTCTATTAAGACATTTAAGGGAGGAAGCCCCGCGGGTCTTTGTTCGCTTAAGCGCCTTGCAATTTTTTCACGATTGACACTTTCAACCCAATCAAAGCACTCTGCAATTGGGCGAGTTTTATTCCCCTGCACGGGCCCAATGAAATGCCAAACTAAAGGAAGCTCTGGGTGGTTCTCTTTAAACCATTTAACCTTTTCACAGCCTTCCTGTGCGTAGTTTTCTCCGAATTCACGTTGTCCTGCCTTAGCGGCTATGAGAACAGCCTCTTTCGGGAAAGTCTTACTCACAGCAAGAAGTTTGGGATTTGCTTCAAGAGAAGGACTCTTTGAAATCTTCTCTTTCACAGCAAAGAGTCTTTCTTCGATGCCTTCAATTAGTTCTGTCATTTTTTTTAGTTTTCTCTATTTTTAATTCATGTGCGCCGCATGTTTGAGTTCTTTTGCCCGCCATCCGAAAACGAAAAGGGTTATGAAATAGACGAGAGCTGCAAGGCAAACAACACCTAAGACTTTCACAAGACGCACCATCCACTCGGATTGCATCGCGGCCCAATCAACACCCTCTTGAACCCAAATAAGGAGAGCTGCCATCGCAAGCGCCGCTAAAAGAAGCTTCACAATGTAGAAGAACCAACCACCCTTAGAGACATACCAACCTCGCTTTATGAGAATGATCAGTAGAGTCGCAGCATTAAAGCATGAGCCAATTGCTACCGAGAGAGCAAGACCGGCGTGAGAGAAGACGGGGACGGTAAAGAAGTTACAGGCCTGAACGACAAGGACGGCGCAGATGGCAACTTTGACAGGCGTCTTTATGTCTTTTCTTGCATAAAAAGCCGGAGCGACAATCTTGATGCCAATAAGTCCAATCATCCCAACGGCATAGCCTCGCATGGCAATGGAAGTTTGTGCCACGTCAAGTGCTGTGAAGTTCTTCCCTTGGAAAAGGACGGCTGAAAGGCCTTCAGCTAAGAGACCTAAGCCAACGGCGGCTGGAATGGAAAGAAGTAGCACGATACGAAGCCCTGTATCGAGTAAATCCCTATAGTTCTCCGTTTCTCCTCTAGCAAAAGCTCTTGAGAGGCTAGGTAAAAGGACAGTACCAAGTGCAACGCCTAAGAGAGCTGTTGGAAATTCCATTAAGCGATCTGCGTAGCTAAGCCACGTCACAGAGCCTTCAGTTAAGCGAGAGGCGATATTCGTGTTAATGAGAATAGAAATCGGGGCCACAGCGACGCCAACGAGAGCCGGAACCATGAGTTTTAGCATGCGGGTAACGGCTTTATCTTTTAAGGATTTAAAGGGAGAAGTAAGTCCTGGAAGTAACCCCATTCTCTTTAATTGAATTAGCTGCGTACCCAGTTGTAAGACGCCACCAACAATCACGGCTATCGCAAGTGCCCATACGGGTTCTTTGAGCCTTTCGCTTAAGAGAACGATGAAGGTGATGAAGCTCACATTCAAAAGAACTGGCGTAAAGGCAGGAATCGCAAAATGTCTCCAGGTATTGAGCACTGCGGCTGCCATTGCCACTAAGCTCATAAAGATAATGTAGGGAAACATAAAGCGCGTGAGCGCGACGGCAAGCGTAAATGTCGTTGGGTTTTCCGAGAAACCTGTTGCAATAAGCCAAACGATTGCAGGCGCAAAGAGAACGCCTAAGACGCTAGCAAGGAAAACACTAAAAGCTAAGAGGCTAAAGACGTGATCTACGAATTCGCTTGTCCTCTCCTCGGATTCTTGCTCTTTTACTTGCGAGAGCATGGGGACAAAGGCTTGTGAAAATGCGCCTTCTGCGAAAAGCCTTCTTAAGAGGTTCGGGATTCTGAAAGCAACGTAGAAAGCGTCCGTCGCTGCCGTTACGCCAAAGTAACGGGCGATAAGCATATCGCGAATGAGCCCTGTGACTCGAGAGAGCATCGTAAAGGCTGAAACTGTGGCAGCCGAGCGCAAAATGGACATAAATTCGCGGTATTCTCAAAAAAATTCTATTGTCGCCAAGCACACATTTTGATAGAATGTGGCGCTTTTCGAAGATAGGGGCGAAATTTCTCGCCCTCTTTATTTTCGTTAGGCGACATTGTAAACATATACCGGCCGAGCCCACGGCTGATGAATGCGAGGGCGCACCGGACAGTATTTTTTAAACCGTGTGCTTCCCCGTTCAAGCATGATTTTTTAGGAATACCTAAATGGCTAATACAAAACAAGCTCGCAAGCGTGCCCGTCAAGCTACCGCTCGCAACCAACACCTCTCAGCACAGCGTACGCAGTATCGTAACGCTATTAAGTCTGTCCGCAAGGCTATCCTTGCTGGCGACAAGGCTGTTGCCGCTGAGACCTTCAAGAAGGCCCAGGGTTTGGTTGATGCGATGTGCGCTAAGGGTGCCCTGCACAAGAACGCCGCCGCGCGTCATAAGAGCCGTCTTTCCGCCGCTATCAAAGCGATGGCCTAATAAGAGAGACCGCCCTTTTTGAGCTCAGCCATCTTTGTCCCTCAGCTTGGATGGTTTAGCCGTTTCAAATGAAGAAAACGCATCGATTGCTCCTCGGTGCGTTTTCTCGTTTTTAGGCATTTCAAATGCAACAAATTCGAAGTCTTGCTTACGCCTCAGAGTTTGCTGCCCTCATTGGCGTCTTTAGCCTCATTGTTATCCCCATTGGCCCTGTTCCCATTACTTTACAGGTACTTTTTATCGCCTACGCAGGACTCGTTCTGGGGCCTAAACGCGCGATGCTTGCCGTTCTGATTTATCTTTTAGCGGGATCTGCGGGACTGCCGATATTTGCTGGTGGCAAAGCGGGCCTCGGTGTCCTTTTTGGTCCATCAGGCGGTTTCCTCTTTGGCTTTTTAATCCTTGCTTTTTTCGCGGGGCTTGCGAAAAATAAATCCCTCTTTAATGCCACGGTACTGCTTTTTTTGGGTCTTGCCCTTGACCACGCTTTAGGAATTGCATCGATGTCCATCACGCTTAAGAAAACCTTTATTGAGGCTTTCTACATGGATCTCATTTTCCTCCCAGGCGACGCAATTAAAATCGCCCTTTCGCTTTTCCTCTGGCAGCTAACAAGGAAACGCCTTTCTCTATGATCGAAGTTAAGAACCTTACTACCGCCTTTTTAAAGGACATCACGCTTACCGTTCCCACTGGAGAGATTTCTTTTCTCTTCGGAGCAAATGGTGCGGGGAAAAGCACCTTATTGCGGGCGATTTCTGGTTTAGAGCCGCTTACTTCAGGACGCGTGACGCAATCCCCTTCTCTGGGGTTATTGATGCAAGAGGTGGATTTTGAGATTTTTGGGGAAACGGTTTTAGAAGATATTCTCCTCTCCTTACCCGCGCCTTCAGCAGAAGATAAGAAAAGAGCCATCACCGTTGCCGAATCTTTTGGTCTCACCTCCGAAGCCCGTACGATAAGGCTTTCTTATGGGGAAAAGAAGAAACTTACCCTCGCCTCTCTTCTTTTTAAAGCGCCCGAGGCGCTACTCTTTGATGAACCGACAGCTGCACTCGACTGGCCGTCCGTATTGGCTTTAATTGAAGATATTAGAAGAATAAAGGAAGGTAGAACAATCCTTATTGCAACGCATGATGCTGAGAGCTTTGTGCCTCTTTTTGAAGAAAAGACAGAAGGTTCCGTTCTCTACAAAGGTAGCCTTGTCGCAAGAGGAGAAATTAAAGAAATCCGAATGCGTGTTGCCAATCACCCAGAATGGGGTATCAAACCCTTTTAGTTGAGTATGTTAGAGAACTCTCAAAATCGGGCATCTTTTCTTTTGACCGTATTTTTGCCGTTAAGTATTGGCCTGTGGTTTTTCCCGCTCGCTATGCTTAGCGCTCTAGTTTTGGCTCTTGTCATTTTCTTAATTAAAAGGAAAGGCCTCTCTTCAGTTCTTCACTTCTTAAAGTTTTGGGGCGTATTGGCGCTATTTTGGGTTCTTTTTTCTACCTTCGTAAGCCTAATTTCAAAAGAAGCTTCGCTTGAGTCCCTTTTTAATGGGGCGCTTCTTTTATTTTTCCGACTCGTAACGCTCTTTCTCTTAACCTTTGTTTTATCTAAAGAAACTACCCCTGTTTCTCTTGCAAGAGCCGTTAGCGGAATTGTGAGTGCTTGCTCACAAGGATTAGCTACTAAGGTTGGTCTTGCAATTCTTTTTGTTAGAGTTGCTCTCACGCGTAAGAAAAAAGCATTCTCGGGGTTTAGATCTGCCCTTAAGAGCCGATTCCCAGAAAAAGGATTGTTATTTCGTCTGAAACTACTTCTCCCTCGCCTTGTGGAAGACACTTATTTGGCTTCAGAACTCGCAAGCTTCGGTGTTCTTTCTCGCGGTTTAGAAAAGGATGTCGTCTGGGAAGGAGGCTTTCAAATGAATAAAAAAGAGCGCACCCTCGCTATTTTCCTATTAGCTCTGGTGTGCGCCCTCTTCTATCTACTTTGAAGCGACTTAGTTTTTCTTTTCGCTTCTCTTTGAGGCTGCGGCAATAAAGTCTCTAAAGAGTGGGTGGGGTCTTGTGGGCCGTGACTTAAACTCAGGATGGAACTGAACGCCCACAAACCACGGGTGGACTGCAGGATCTAATTCGATGATTTCGACAAGGAGGCCATCTGGTGACGTGCCACCAATCTTTAGCCCTGCACTGAGAAGTTTCTCTTTAAAGTTATTGTTAAATTCCCAGCGATGGCGATGACGCTCGCTGATTTCCCCTTTTGCATACGCAGCAGCTGAGAAAGATCCCTCCTTAAGAACACAAGGGTACTCGCCTAAGCGCATCGTGCCACCGAGGTCTGTGATGTCCCGTTGTTCATTCATAAGGGCAATAACGGGATTGTTGGTCTCGTCGGTAAATTCCGTGCTATTCGCATCCTTGAGTCCCGCGACGTTGCGGGCAAATTCAACAACAGCACACTGCATTCCAAGGCAAATCCCTAAGAAAGGAAGTTTCTTTTCTCTAGCATACTGAATTGCCCGAATCTTTCCTTCTACGCCTCTATTTCCAAAGCCCCCTGGAACAAGGATTGCATCGACACCAGCGAAGACTTCATCAACGTTTTTCTCTTCTTTTTCAATTTCCTCCGCGTTAATCCAACGAATTGAGAGTTCTGTTTCGTTGAAAACGGCTGCGTGATGAAGACTTTCGGTAATCGAGATGTAGGCATCCTGAAGATCAACGTATTTACCGACAACGGCTACGGTTGTCTTTTTGCTGTAAGAGGCGTGGATACGGTTGACCATCTCGTGCCATTCACGCATATCCTTCGGAGTATCTTCTAAGCCTAATTTCTTTAGGACAATCGTATCGAGCCCTTCTTTTTCCATCAGCACTGGGACGTCGTAAATGGACTTAGCAGTGATGTTTTCAATCACAGCCTCGGGCTCTACGTCGCAGAACATTGCCATCTTCTCGCGCATCGAGCGGGAAATCGGGTGTTCCGTGCGGCAGACAATGACATCGGGCTGAATACCGATACTGCGAAGTTCTTTAACAGAGTGCTGTGTGGGTTTGGTTTTAAGTTCACCGGCGCCTGCGATGTAGGGAACGAGAGTGACGTGAATGTAAAGGACATTCTCTTTACCGACATCCTTTTTTACCTGTCGGATTGCTTCCAAGAATGGAAGGCTCTCGATATCGCCCACGGTGCCACCAATCTCGGTAATCACAAAGTCTGCGTTTTCTAATTTCCCCACTTCATAGACGTGGGCTTTAATTTCGTTTGTGACGTGCGGGATGACCTGAACGGTGCGACCAAGATAGTCGCCGTGACGCTCTTTGTTGATGATGGATTGATAAATCTTTCCCGTTGTAATGTTTGAATTTTTCGTGAGATTAATATCAATAAAGCGTTCATAGTGCCCGAGGTCAAGATCGGTTTCTGCGCCATCATCTGTGACAAAGACCTCCCCGTGTTGATACGGGCTCATCGTACCTGGATCAATGTTGATATAGGGATCGAACTTTTCAATCGTGATTTTGTAGCCACGGCTCTTTAAAAGACGGCCGAGAGAGGCAGCGGTAATCCCCTTACCTAGGGAAGAAACCACGCCACCTGTGACAAAGATATATTTAGTCATATTTCGTTTTGGAGACTTCTTTAATGGGAAAACAATTCAAAAACTATCTACTTAAAAGAAAAGAGGTCTCTTTTTTCTATATTGGTTAATCAAAGGAACACTTACAAAGAAAGGCGGGAATCGAAATCCCCGCCCTCTTTTCTGCGACTTAGGTTAGTTATTGACTCCAAAGAGAAGTTCACCGTATGTCGGATAAGTTAGATACTTTTCAGCAACATAGGGCTCTGCTGCATCCACCACCTCTCTTAGAGAGCTCATCGCAGCGACGACACTGTCGTGGTAGGCACGGGCCTGTGCCTTTTGACAAGTAATTTTGCTCGCATCATCCTTCGCTTTCTTTAAGAGATCAGCGCGCTTGTAGATTTCAGAGCTCATCGCGGAGAGTTTATTCGCGAGTTCTGCTTCAAAGCCAGCTGCAATGCCTGCCTTACTCTTTGCTAACACTGCCTTCGTCAAATCCGCCGTGTAACCCTCAATTGCAGGGAGAATATCTTTGTAGAGCATGTCTAAAGAGGTATCCGCTTCAATTGCGACAGTCTTTACATAGTTTTCTAAGAGGATATTCATCCGAGAAAGTGTCTCTACGCGGGTAAAGATTCCATACTTCTCTAAGAGGGAAAGGTTCTTCTCCTCTGCTAAGAGCGGTAAGCAGTCTGGTGTTGACTTCAAATTAAGGAGCCCACGCTTCTCGGCTTCTTTCACCCACTCTTCCGAGTAGCCGTTCCCGTTAAAGACGATTCTCTTATGCTTTGTGTAAACCTCACGCACGAGGGCGTAGAGAGCCGTATCGAGGTCTTTTGCGCCTTCAAGCTTATCTGTGAGGGTATTTAGGGCATCCGCAACGATGGTGTTAAGGATGATGTTGGGACCTGCGACAGAGAAGCTTGAACCCAACATGCGGAATTCAAACTTATTTCCTGTAAAGGCAAAAGGCGAAGTGCGGTTTCTATCCGTGTTGTCTTGCGTCAAGGCTGGGACCGCATCCTCAGAAAGGCGAATTGCCTTAGCCGCATGCGGCTCCCACACTTTCCCAGCGGCAATTGCTTCTAGCATCCCCGTGAGTTCTGTGCCTAAGAAGATTGAGACAATCGCAGGTGGCGCTTCGTTCGCGCCAAGGCGGTGGTCATTGCCAGCGCTTGCTACCGAGATTCTCAAGAGGTCCTGATGTTCATCCACGGCCTTAATCACCGCTGCAAGGAAAAGAAGGAAGCTCTTATTCTTGTAGGGGTTATCCGACGGAGAAAGAAGGTTCTTCCCTTCCGCGGTGCTTAGCGACCAGTTGTTGTGCTTTCCTGAGCCATTGATCCCTGCGAAGGGCTTTTCATGTAAGAGGCACACCATCCCATGACGCAGAGCCACCTTCTTCATGAATTCCATCATGATTTGGTTGTGGTCTGTTGCGATGTTCGTGCGGGTAAAGATGGGAGCAAGTTCGTGCTGCGCCGGCGCAACTTCGTTATGCTCAGTCTTAGCGTGAACACCAAGCTTCCAGAGCTCTGTGTCAAGGTCTTTCATAAATTCCCGCACGCGGGGCTTGATCATCCCAAAGTAGTGATCTTCAAGCTCTTGACCGCGGGGGCTCGGCGCACCAAAAAGGGTTCTACCTGTGTAGACAAGGTCTTTACGCTTATCAAAGAGTGCCTTATCAACGAGGAAATACTCTTGTTCGGGGCCCACAGTGCTGTAAACACGCTTTGTTTCAATACCTAAAAGCTTTAATGCGCGAACTGATGCCTTAGAAATGGCATTCATGGAACGCAAAAGTGGTGTTTTCTTATCGAGAGCTTCACCCGTGTAGGAGCAGAATGCCGTCGGGATGCAAAGCGTATCATCCTTAATAAATGCGTAGCTTGTCGGGTCCCAAGCGGTGTAGCCACGGGCTTCAAATGTTGCACGAAGGCCGCCCGAAGGGAATGAGGACGCATCAGGTTCGCCTTGGATGAGTTCTTTACCAGAAAACTCCATGATAACGTGGCCACCCGCTGTGGGCGAAATAAAACTTTCATGCTTTTCTGCCGTGATGCCCGTCATCGGTTGGAACCAATGTGTGAAATGCGTGCACCCGTGCTCGAGTGCCCAATCCTTCATCGTCTCGGCGATGATATTAGCCATCGGTAAATCTAAGGCCTTCCATTCAGTAACTGCTTCTCTAAAGGCCTTGTAAATCGGCTGCGGTAAACGATCCTTCATCACGGTTTCGTTAAAGACGAGCGAGCCGAATACTTCCGGAACATCCTTCATGTTTGAAACTCCTTTCTCTGCCTATGTTTTTAAAGGGTTAAAACAAAAATATTTTTCAGATTTAAAAAAAACAAAAAAAGCGGTCCCGCGAAAAGAATCGAAAAAAAAAAGATTCCTTTCGCGGGACCGCTCAAATATTGGTTGGAATTCTATGCTTGAAGGTTTGAAGGTTGTATAAGGAATAATCTTTAGCACTTTTGCCTTTCGGTTAAAAGTTGCTTCGTTTTTGAATTTTTCCTCAAAGTTTCTTTTGAAGAAAAAGTTAGAGAGGCGAGAAGTTTTAGTTTCCTTCCACCCGTATATTAGATGGAATATTTTGATTATTAAAGAAATTTTCCTCGCAATTACTCTAAAGAGAGTTTCTTCCTAATTTAAATCGCTACGGGCGGTTGGCGTACTTCCTTATAATGGCGCCACACAAATCTTTAGAGACAAGAAAGTCTCTACCACTTCTACGCTTCGGAGAGCACCTTGAGTACGCATACGCAAAACCAAGAGACGATTCTCGTTATCGATTTCGGCGGACAATACAACCAACTTATCGCACGTCGTGTGCGCGAATGTGGCGTGTATTGCGAAATCTGTTCCTACAGAAAACCTTTAGAAGAAATTCTTAAAAAGAACCTTAAAGGCATTATTTTCACTGGGGGGCCCGCGAGCGTTTACCTCGAGAACGCTGCCGCAATTGATAAGAGCATCTATGAGAGAGGAATTCCTATTTTGGGCATTTGCTACGGCGCACAGTTGATGAGTCATCAGCTTGGTGGTCGCGTTGAAAAGGCGCCAGAACGTGAGTACGGGAAGACGCTTGTAAACCTTGATACGACGTCTCTCCTCTTTTCCGACCTTCCAGAGAAAAACATCTGCTGGATGAGTCACAACGATACGATTTTTGAGGCCGCTCCTGGTTTCCGAATCACGGCTTCAACGCCTGACTGCCCCGTGGCAGCGAGCGAAGATGCCGCTCGTAAGCTCTACAACGTGCAATTTCACCCAGAAGTGCTTCATACCGAAAACGGCGTGAAGATGCTTTCAAACTTTGTCTATAAGGTTTGCGGTTGTGCGGGTACTTGGAAGATGGACTCTTTTGTTGAAGCAACAATCAAAGCGCTCAAAGAGAAGATTGGAGATAAGAAGGTACTTTGTGCACTTTCAGGTGGCGTCGATTCCAGCGTTTGCGCAGCTCTCTTAGCGCGTGCCGTCGGTAAGCAACTTACCTGCGTCTTCGTAGATCACGGTCTACTGCGTAAGAATGAAAGAGAGCGTGTCTGCTCAATCTTTGGTGCTGGTGGCGCTTTTGATATTAACTTTATCTGTGTGGACGCAAGAGATCGCTTTTTAACTAAGCTTAAGGGTGTGAGTGCTCCAGAGACAAAGAGAAAGATTATTGGCGAAGAATTCATCCGCGTCTTTGAAGATGAGGCTGAGAAAATTGGCGAAGTGGATTTCCTAGCCCAAGGAACGATTTATCCAGACGTTGTTGAAAGTGGTCTTGGTGGAGAGTCCGCAACAATTAAGAGCCACCACAATGTCGGGGGATTGCCGAAGAACATTCGTTTTAAGGAAATTGTCGAGCCTTTGCGTGACCTCTTTAAAGATGAAGTTCGCAAGGCAGGTCTTGAATTAGGGCTTCCCGAGAGTCAGGTTTACTGTCAGCCCTTCCCGGGGCCTGGTCTTGCTGTCCGCATCATCGGCGATATCACGCCTGAGAAGATTACCCTCGTGCAGGATGCCGATGCCATTTGGCGAGAAGAAGTCGATAAGTTGCCGCTAGAGAAACGACCCAGTCAATACTTTGCAGCGCTTACGAACATGCGTAGCGTTGGTGTGATGGGAGATGAGCGTACTTATGACTCTGCTATCGCCCTTCGAGCGGTTACCACTTCTGACTTTATGACCTCTGAAGTGACAATTCTTCCCACTGAGACAATCACGACAGCAGCGAACCGCATCGTCAATGAAGTGAAACACGTTAACCGCGTACTATTTGATTACACAACGAAACCGCCAGCCACAATTGAGTTTGAATAAAACCTCGGGTTTTACGGGGTTTAATTTCAAGTTTGACTTGGGGAAATAGTGTAAAAATAGTGAAAAAAATAGTGTAATAAAAAACGCCTTCCTGATAGAATTTTTTCTCTGTCGGAAGGTGTTTCAGACTTCACATTAAGTCACGAAAATAAACTCAAAAAAATCCTTCGGTTAAAGTTAGAAATTAGGATTTCCCCCTTCCCTAACCCTTTTTTAGCTTTGCTACAAGGTCAAGCTTTTCTTCATAAACGCTAGACTTCACCTCTGTGAGGGTAAGTAGGCTTGAAGCAAGATTGTCGTGACTCACAGCTGCCTGGTATTTGCCACGTACGCAACTCACTTTTAGTGCGAACCGTTCTCTTGCGCCTTCGCTAAACCACATTAACATAGGCACCTTCCCCTGCTCCGTTAGATGCATCCAGTAGGGAGCTCCGTGAAGCCAGAGGCTTTTCTCTCCCAGGCTCTCGCCGTGATCTGAAACATACAAAAGAACGGTGTCCTTATCGGGCGCGTTCGTGAGTGTATCGATGA
>CAZHBC010000019.1:0-14651 GCA_964530715.1 uncultured Sutterella sp.
ACTTCATATCAATTTCCTCTGTTTTATAGCACCGCTGTCGTGCGTCTTAACTCATAACCGACGTACCGGAGTGCAGTTTATAAAAACAATGCTTCAATGCCTGCGGTGCAGCACTGCACTGAAGCCAACCTCGCTTCAAAGAACCCCATATCCACTCTCCTCGGAATGCGGCTCCTTTACAGCAAGCATCATAAACGATTTTCTCGGAGTCTTCCTAAGCTCGGTATCGGTTAAAACCCTTAAAGCGCGTATTTTTTTTAAGTTATGTGCGTTTTCCGCGACAACCCCTGTGTTGCCCTGAAATCTTGTGACGTGTGCGCACGCTCGCACGCGCGCATACGCGCGAGGAACGCGGTACAATCCTCTTTTTTCAGATTCTCTAAAAAGGGAAAGGTTTTCTTTTGCTTTTTTCCTTGTAAATAGACGTTTTTTCATAATATTAGATTGACATGAGTACTCAAGATAAGACGACGACTTCTGGTAGCGATGGCGAACAAAACGGCATGCCGATTTCTTACTCCTACGAAACTCTCCCTGTTGCCCTAGAAAACGAGATGCGACAGTGCTATCTCGATTACGCAATGAGCGTTATCGTGGGAAGAGCCCTGCCAGATGTGCGAGATGGTTTTAAGCCTGTGCATCGGCGTGTGCTTTTCTCTATGCACGAACTCGGTAACGACTTCTCACGCCCGACAAAGAAATGTGCTCGTGTCGTTGGCGACGTCATCGGTAAGTATCACCCGCATGGCGATCAGGCTGCCTATCAGACACTCGTGCGTCTAGCGCAGGATTTCTCCATGCGTTATCCGCTCGTTTGGGGCCAGGGTAACTTTGGTTCGATTGATGGCGACGGTGCTGCGGCTATGCGTTACACGGAATGCCGCTTGGCGCAAATTTCCGAGGCGATGCTAGATGGCCTTGATGAAGACACGGTCGACTTCATTCCGAACTTTGATAATTCGGAAAAAGAGCCGGTGGTGCTCCCTGCGAAACTTCCCAACTTGCTCGTAAATGGTTCTGCGGGTATTGCTGTTGGCATGGCAACAAACATCCCTCCGCACAATCTCGGGGAAGTGGTCGATGCCTGTAGGTATCTACTGAAGAACCCAGAGGCTGGAATTGACGAGCTCATTGCGAGAATCCCCGCTCCGGACTTCCCGACAGGGGCCATCATCTACGGCTTAGATGGCGTAAGAGAGGGATACCGTACGGGTCGTGGTCGCGTCATCATGCGTTCTCACACGCATTTTGAAGAGTTGAAAAACGGACGCCAAGCGCTCATCGTTGATGATATTCCCTATCAGGTCAATAAGAAGGTACTCGTTGAATCCATCGCTCGCTTGATGCATGAAAAGAAGATTGAAGGCATCTCAGAATTGCGAGACGAATCGAGTAAGACCGTTCGCATTGTGATGGAACTTAAGCAGGGCGCCTTCGGGGAGGTAATCCTCAATCAACTCTTTAAGTTGACGGCACTGCAGTCTTCCTTCGGTATCAACATGGTTGCCCTCGTGGATGGACAACCGCGGCTACTGAATCTGCGACAGATTGTCGAAGCCTTCTTGCGGCATCGTCGCGAAGTTGTGAACCGTCGCACGATTTTCCGTTTAAATAAGAATCGCTCGCGTGGACACATTCTCGAAGGACAAGCTGTTGCCCTCTCGAACATTGATGAGTTCTTGGCAATTATTCGTGCGGCGCCAACGCCCCAAGTCGCAAAGATTCAATTAATGAGCCGTGCGTGGAAGTCGGAACTCGTCTTGGGCCTACTTAAAGGCGTAGCGTCCGCAGATGACTATCGCCCCATCGAAATTGGAAAAGAATTTGGTTTGGATAAGGATGGGCTTTATCACTTAAGTGCCATACAGACAGAGAAGATTCTGCAGATGGCTCTCCAAAAGCTCACAGGACTTGAACAGGATAAGATCAACGACGAATACCGTGAGGTGCATGCAGCAATTGCTGACCTTTTGGATATTCTCGCCCGCCCAGAACGCGTCGTTGAAATCATGGATAACGAACTCCTTGAACTAAAGACGAAGTATGGCGATCCGCGCCGTAGCGAGATTGACTATTCGGGCGATCCAAACTTTGATCCCTTGGATTTCGTTGTGAGTGAATCCGTTGTTGTGACGCTTTCGCGAGAAGGCTACATTAAGCGTTTAAGCCTTGACCAGTACCACGAACAAAAACGCGGAGGCCAAGGAAAGAAGGCCTCTCAGACAAGGGAAGGCGACGCTGTAGAAAGACTCTTTGTTGCGAATTCGCACGACAAGATGCTCTGCTTTAGCAATAAGGGCCGCGTTTTTGAACTTGCAGTCTATCTGGTGCCAGAAGGTGCCCGTGCGAGTAAGGGTAAGGCTATCGTTAATCTCTTGCAGTTGCAGGAAGATGAAAAGATTCGCATTGTGCTCCCAGTGCGTAACTTCGATGAAAATCGCTTTGTCTTCATGGCAACGCGTGATGGCTATGTGAAGAAGACGCCTCTTTGCGAATTGAAGAATTCACTTCGCAAGGGGAAGAAGGCGCTTGAACTGATGCCTGAGGATGAACTCATCGATGTGGAAATCACCGATGGTAGCCACGATGTGATGCTCTTCTCGGATGCGGGTAAGACAGTGCGATTTGATGAAGCCAGTGTTCGCCCGATGGGGCGCGGCGCTCGCGGCGTAATCGGCATGCGCTTAGAGGGCGGCTCGAAACTCATTAGTATGCTCGTTGCCGAGGATGAGTCACAGTTTGTCCTCGCAGCCTGTGAAAACGGTTTCGGTAAGTGCACTCCAGTTTCTGAGTACACACGTCATGGTCGCGCCACACACGGCATGATTGCTATTTCTACGAGTGAGCGTAACGGGAAGGTTGTCTCCGCGATTCTCGTGAGAAAAGAAGATAGCGTGATGCTTCTTACGGAAAAGGGAAAACTCGTCCGTACGCCTGTGAAAGACATCCGTGTCTCAGGAAGAAGCGCCATGGGTGTGACGCTTATTAATCTTAAGGATGACAAGCTCGTTCGTCTCTCTCGGATTGCCGAGGATGACGCAGAGAATGCCACACAGACAGCGCCGAATGCGGTCGTGGCAGAAACTCCTGCAAGCGAAGTCGCTACGGAAGAAACCATTGAAGATAAGGAATAGATTCAAAATGCATCGTGTATTTAATTTTGCTCCGGGCCCAGGGATTCTCCCCGTGAGCGTCCTTGAAGAAGTCGCTCGCAACCTTGTTGATTACAAGGGCGAGGGAATGAGTATTCTCGAAATGAGCCACAGAGGCAAAATTGTTCAATCGATTTTCGATGAGACAAAGGCTTCAATTCGTAGTCTCCTAGAAGTGCCTGAGGATTTTGAAATTCTTTTCTTACAGGGTGGCGGTCACACACAGTTTGCTATGGTGCCCTTAAACCTCTTGGGAGAAAAGGCGAAAGCGGCTTACATCGTCAATGGTGTTTGGTCTAAAAAGGCAGCTGCTGAAGCTAGCCGTTATGGTGCGGTGACTGTCTTAGGGAATCCAGAGGTTTTCTCCGTTCCCGCTAAGGATAGTTACACGGTTCCCGAGGATATTTCTTATCTTTATTACTGCCAGAATGAAACCGTGCACGGCTTGGAATTTAATTACGTTCCTGAGGCGCCAGCCGGTGCTACGCTTGTTGCAGATATCAGTTCTAACTTCATGACGCGTCCCGTGGACTTTGCGCGTCACGGTTTGGTTTTCGCTGGGGCTCAGAAAAATTTTGGTCCTGCGGGGCTTACCGTTGTCATCGTCCGTAAAGACCTCCTCGGTGCAGCACTCAAGTTCTGTCCAACGATGCTTAATTACGCTGTGCACGCCAAGGGGGATTCGATGTACAACACACCGCCCGTGTTTGCCGTGTATTTTGCAAGCCTTGTCTGCCGCTGGATCCGAGAAGAGGGTGGAATCCCTGAGATGAATCGTCGTGCTATTGAAAGAAGCCGCCTAGTCTACGGCGCGATTGACTCTAGCGAGGGTTTCTATGTGAATACCTACAGCGCAGAAGAAAGAAGCCGCATGAATGTGGTCTTCACACTGCGGGATGATTCCCTAACGGAAGACTTCATTAAAGAAGCGAAGGATAGGGATTTGGTAAATATCAAGGGCCACAGAATCCTCGGTGGATTCCGTATTTCTTTATATAACGCAATGCCAGTTGAGGGGGCCAAGGCCGCCGCGCAATTCATGACGGAATTCGCTAAGAAGCATGGATAATTTTCTATGACGGAAAACACAGAAGAGATTGCAAAACTACGCTCTGAAATTGATGCGGTTGACACAGATATCATCGCACTTCTCGCAAAGCGTGCATCGCTTGCACGAGCCGTAGGCGTAGCAAAGAAAAGCACAGCGGTTTATCGCCCCGAAAGAGAAAGAGTCATTATTGAAAGAGCGATTGAGAGCTCTTTAAAACTGGGTAGCCCACTTGCGGCTGAGGCAATCGCAAGGATTTATCGCGAAATCATGGGAGCCTGCCGAGCTCTTGAGAGGCCGCTGCGTGTGGGATTCTTGGGCCCCGAGGGGACTTTCTGTGAAATGGCCGCTATCAGTGCTTTTGGACACTCGGTGGAATTTCGGCCATTGGCGAATATCGATGAAGTGTTTCGTTGTGCGGAAACAGGCGAAATTGACTACGGCGTTGTGCCGATTGAAAACTCTGCTCAGGGTACCGTTACAAGGACGTTGGATTTACTCGAGAAGACGCCTCTTTGTATCGTAGGAGAGGTTAATGTCCCTGTGGTGCATAACCTCATGACTCGGGCAAAGACCTTAACGGATGTAAAGAGAATTTCTGCGCACCCGCAAGCTCTCGCGCAGTGCCACAATTGGCTCGCTTCCCATCTGCCGACAGTAGAACTAGTTCCTGCTTCTAGCAATGCGAAGGCTGCCCTTGCGGCAGCAAGTGATCCGACGCTAGCGGCAATTGCAGCGGCACGTGCAAGTGAACTCTACAACCTAACAATTCTTGCTAGTGCTATTCAGGATGACGCTCGCAATCGGACGCGCTTCTTTGTCTTAAGTAAGACGCCTGTTCGCAACATTCCCACGGAACTCGCAAAGACCTCTATTTGGTTTGCCTGCGCGAATGTCTCAGGGGGCCTCTGTGAGGTGCTTGAACCCTTGAAGGAATATGGCGTTTCGATGGTTAAACTCGAAAGCCGTCCCGCACGTAACGGTCAGTGGGACTATACCTTCTACGTGGATCTTGAGGGCTACGCTGAAGAGGAACACGTCAAGGCGGCACTCGACAAGATGCGTCGGAGTACCTCTGTCTTTAAGATGCTCGGATCGTATCCGAAGGCGGTTTAGTCTTTTACTTAAGGAAAGAAGCATGCGGTTAGCTCTCATTGGATGTGGACTCATTGGAACATCGGCAACGTGGGCGATGAAACGCGCGGGTGTGGTAGATGAAGTCATCGCTTTTAATCGACATCCTGAATCGGCTCGCAGGGCAGTGGAAATCGGTGCTGCTGATACTGTCGCTCTCACGATGAAAGAAGCCGCAGCCGGGGCTGATGCCATCCTTGTTGCAGTTCCCGTGCTTGCAATGCGAGCGGTTTTTGAAGAAATTCGTCCCGTGCTCAAAATGGGAGCCGCCATTAGCGATGTTGGTTCCGTGCGGGGAAGCGTTGTCTCTGATGCACGGGCTGTGTTCGGAGATGCAGTATCAGGGTACTGCCCTGTGCACCCAATCGCAGGAGGCGAAAAAACAGGTGTTGATGCAGCAACCCCTAACCTTTTCAAAAACACGAATGCCATCGTGACGCCTTTAGAAGAAACACGTCCGGAAGTAGTTGCGACTTGGGAAACCCTTTGGGCAAGTACGGGCGCGAACCTACTAAAAATGACGGTAAAAGAGCATGACTCCATTTTTGCAAGTGTGAGTCACCTGCCGCACGTTGTTGCCTTCGCGCTCGTAAATGCCGTGCTTGCAATGCCAGAAGCTAAAAGACGTCTTTCTTTAGCAGGCGCTGGTTTCCGGGATACAACACGCATCGCTGCGTCTTCTGCGGTGATGTGGCGAGATATTTGCCTTACGAATAGAGAAGCAATTTTGGATTCTCTTAAGGTCTATGAAGAGCAATTAAAGGCACTTCACACGGCTATTGAAGCCTCAGACGCGAAAGAGATTGAAGAACTCTTTAATCGCTCCGCCGTTGCTCGTAGAGGACTCTAGAAAGATGGCTGCCTTGATGAATTCCTTAGATTGCATTGCAATTGACCCTATTCTGAGAGCTGAAGGTACGGTTACGCTTCCTGGGTCGAAATCCATCTCTAATCGCGCTCTTCTCCTTGCGGCACTTTCCAAAGGAAAAACGGCGTTAACAGGGCTTTTACGTGCAGAGGACACAGATCGCATGCTTGATGCCTTGCGTACTCTTGGTGTGGAGGTTTCTGAAAGCATTTCTGAGGTTACGGTCTACGGAGAGGGGACTTTCCCCGTAAAAAGAGCAGACCTCTTTGTTGGAAACGCAGGGACTGTTGCCAGAATGCTTACGGCGGCTTTGGCTTTCGCTGGAGGCGACTACACCTTAGATGGCGTCTCCCGTATGCGCGAAAGACCCATCGGAGATTTAGTGGATGCCTTAAGAAGCATCGGTGCGAAGATTGAGTACCGCATGAGGGAGGGCTATCTACCGATTGCCATTCGACCCGCGAAATTAACGGGAAATTTCGTTCGTGTCCGCGGGAATGTTTCAAGCCAGTTTCTTACGGCACTCCTTGTTTGTGCTCCAGTTTGGCTTGAAATGCTCTGTAGAGAAAACGCAGCAAACACGGCATTTCACATAGCGATAGATGGCCCCCTTATTAGTCGCCCCTATGTGCAGATGACAGCAGAGATGATGCGAACTTTTGGTGCGGACGTACGGGAAGAGGGCGAAGGTTACGTCGTAACGGCGCCTAGTTACAAAACCACGAACGCCTACGCAGTTGAAGGAGATGCCTCTGCTGCAAGTTACTTCTTAGCCCTCGGGGCTCTTTCTTGCGGACCTGTTCGCGTAAAAGGCGTTGGGCGGAATTCCCTTCAGGGTGATGTGCAGTTTGCTGAGGCGCTTCAATTGATGGGAGCAGATGTCTCTTACGAAGAAAATGCCATTGTGGTTTCTCACAAGAGTGAGAGGCCTCTTAGTGGGCTGAAACTAGATTGCACGGCAATCCCCGATGCAGCAATGACATTCGTTCCGATGGCTCTTTCGACAAGCACTGAAGTTGAACTGCACGGAATCGCTTCATGGAGAGTGAAGGAAACCGACCGACTCGATGCAATGGTTCGGGAAGTTTCTAAATTTGGCGCTCACGTGGATTTCGGGAATGACTGGATTCGTGTGAAGAGGGGAGAAGAAATTCGTCCTGCACGCGTTGCGACTTATTTAGACCACCGCATGGCAATGAGTTTTGCACTTGCCGCCTGCGCTGGAGTCCGTGTGGAAATCGAGAATCCCGCCTGTACGGCAAAAACTTTCCCGAATTTCTTTGAAACATTTTTTTCGCTTCTGCAGCCAAAAAGCAACACTTTAGGGAGATAGGAATGACAGAGGGTATTGAAATTATTACGGTTGATGGTCCGACAGCAAGCGGTAAAGGAACTATCGCTTCTGAGGTTGCACGTAGGCTCGGATTTCACTATCTAGATTCAGGGGCGCTTTATCGCTTGACGGCATATGCCTGTCTGGAAAAAGGAACGGATTTAGCAGATGAAGCCGCATGTGCGGATGTTGCGTTGAATCTAAAGCCCCTTTTTAAAGAGGGCTCTATTTATTTAGAGGGAAAAGACGTCACCTTAGCTATTCGCGCCGAAGAGATTGGTCTTGCCGCGAGCGTTGTTGCAACAAAACCCGCTGTAAGAAAAGCAATTCTTGTCTTAGAGCGTAGTTTCTGTGTCGCCCCTGGCCTCGTTGCCGATGGTCGCGATATGGGAACGGTCGTTTTCCCAGAGGCAAAACTTAAGGTTTTCTTAACGGCTAGTGCTGAAGTTCGCGCTCAGAGACGCTATAAGCAGTTGATTCAGCGAGGAATTTCTGCTAATCTAGCCGACCTCACGCAAGATTTGCTTGAGCGTGATAGGCGTGATCGGGAACGCGCAGTGTCCCCGACGCGGCCCGCTACAGATGCGCATCTACTCGATAGTTCCGAGATGACAATCGAAGAGACTGTCAATCAGGTTCTCGAGTGGTTTCGCACTGCAAAGGCGTAATAGCAAAAAATTTAACTCTCAGAGGTAACCGGAAACCCCTGAGCTTTTAGTCAAACTCCACCCGAAATATTCCGGCACGGGTGAGAAAATTTTTTAACAATTTCAATTACATGTCCAACAACACAACCAACGAATCGTTTGCACAACTTTTCGAAGAAAGCCTTGCTAAACAGGAAATGCGCCAGGGTGAAGTTATCACCGCTGAAATCGTCCGCGTCGATGGCAATTTCGTCGTCGTTAACGCAGGATTGAAGAGCGAATCCTATATCCCGGTCGAAGAATTCAAGGATGACCGTGGAGAAGTTACAGTGAATCCTGGTGACTTCGTTTCCGTTGCTATCGAATCCGTCGAGAACGGTTTCGGCGATACGATTCTCTCTCGCGACAAGGCAAAGCGTCTTGCTGCATGGATGAACCTCGAGCAGGCTCTCGAAAGTGGCGAGCTCGTCACGGGTACTATCACTGGAAAGGTCAAGGGTGGCCTTACCGTTATGACAAACGGCATTCGTGCCTTCCTTCCGGGTTCTCTCGTTGATACCCGTCCTGTGAAGGATACGACCCCGTACGAGGGCAAGACTCTCGAATTCAAGGTCATCAAACTCGATCGCAAGCGTAATAACGTTGTTGTTTCTCGTCGTGCCGTTGTTGAAGCGAGCATGGGTGAGGAACGTGCGAAGTTGTTGGAAACCCTCAAGGAAGGCGTTATCGTCAAGGGTGTTGTTAAGAACATCACCGATTACGGTGCCTTCGTTGACTTGGGCGGTATCGATGGTCTCTTGCACATCACAGACTTGGCTTGGAGACGCGTGCGTCACCCGAGCGAGGTTGTGAGCGTTGGCCAGGAAATCGAAGCCAAGGTTCTCAAGTTCGACCAGGAAAAGAACCGTGTTTCTCTCGGTTTGAAGCAGCTCGGCGAAGATCCGTGGTCTGGAATCGCCCGCCGCTATCCGAAGGACAGCCGTCTCTTCGGTAAGGTTACGAACATCACCGACTACGGTGCCTTCGTTGAAATCGAAACAGGTATCGAAGGCCTGGTCCACGTCTCTGAAATGGATTGGACCAACAAGAACATCGACCCGAAGAAGGTTGTCACACTCGGCCAGGAAGTTGAAGTTCAGGTTCTCGACATCGACGAAGATCGCCGCAGAATCTCTCTTGGCATGAAGCAGTGCAAGGTTAATCCTTGGGAAGAGTTCAACCAGACTCACCACAAGGGCGATCACGTTAAGGGCCAGATTAAGTCGATTACAGACTTCGGTGTCTTCATCGGTTTGCCTGGCGGTATCGATGGCCTCGTTCACCTCTCTGACCTCTCCTGGACGGAGCCGGGCGAACAGGTTGTTCACAACTTCAAGAAGGGTGAAGAACTCGAAGCGGTTGTTCTCGCCATCGACACAGAGCGCGAACGCGT
The DNA here is from genome assembly GCA_964530715.1 of uncultured Sutterella sp. Lineage (GTDB taxonomy): Bacteria > Pseudomonadota > Gammaproteobacteria > Burkholderiales > Burkholderiaceae_F > Duodenibacillus. The sequence goes on from CAZHBC010000019.1 coordinate 9,615, forward strand.
GAGCCTCGGTGTTAAGCAGCTCACGGGTGACCCCTTCGGCAACTTCACGAGCAGCCACGAGAAGGGCTCGATTGTGAAGGGAACCGTTAAGAGTGTTGATCCGAAGGGCGCCACAGTTGATCTTGGTGATAACGCCGAAGGTTACTTGCGCGCTTCTGAAATCAGCAGCGAACGTGTTGAAGATGCGACAACGCAGCTGAAGGAAGGCGATGCCATTGAAGCTGTTATCACCAGCATCGATCGCAAGAACCGCACCATCCAACTTTCGATCAAGGCCAAGGATGCAGCCGAGACCCGTGAAGCGCTTAATCGTGTTAACAACGATGCAGCGACTGGCACGACAAACCTCGGTGCGCTTCTCAAGGCTAAGCTCGAGGAAAAGTAACCAAACAAACGGAGCTTTGATATGCGAGCCCTCACGAAATCAGAATTGATTGATCGGGTTTTTACACGCTTGTCGAACATCACAAGCCGCGAGGCGGATGTGGCTGTTAACGAGGTTTTGCGCACAGCCGTCGTGGCTTTGAGCCGTGGCGTACGTGTCGAAATCCGTGGCTTCGGTAGTTTCTCGGTCAAGCATCGCGAAGCCCGTAATGGTCGGAATCCACGCACTGGCGAGGCAGTTCATGTTCCCGCTAAGTATGTGCCGTATTTCCGCGCGGGTAAAGAAATCCGTGATGCGTTAAATAACTATGTAAAGGCACAAGACGAAGCCAAGTAGTTGCTTCGCGAAAAGAGCTCCCGCGCACACGTGTTAGGAGCTCTTCTAACGGGGTCTTCGGGAGTTTCCTGAGGACCTCGTTTTGTTTCTGCGCTTAAGATTTTTTCTTCAGATGTAACCCACGGGAACTACGCTTACATTTTCAATTAATGGGAAGCCTTTTCCGACCTGCCTTGCACCAGTGTCAAGAACGGCTTTAAATTCTTTGGAAACCTTTAATTGTGGTTTCGGCTGTTCTTTGAACATACATTTTGAAAATCTCGATTTTTCTAAAGTGCCACTTTACTTTAATCGAAACTTTAACTGGAGTTAATTGTTTTATAAGGAGTGTTATTTTCAAAAAAATGCCGTTTATAACTCCTATTACCAAAGAAGAGGAAAGTCACTGTTGCTTGCAGAACAAAAGATTCTCTATAGCACTATCGGTAAAAGTAAATTGGATTTTGCATTGAAAAATAAAGGGCGCTAGGTGGTTTTGCTCAGGAGATAGCAAGATCTCACTCCTATAATCAAAAGTGATTAGGGACAAGTGTGTCCCAAGTCTTAAATAAGGAGATACATGTGAAATTCAGGGTGCTTTCGGCAGCGTGTGTTGCGGTTATGGCCGCAAGTAGTCAACAAGCGATGGCGGCAACTTTCAGTTGGACAAGCGCAGGTGACATTCTCACGTTTGATATCCACGCACAAAACGAAAATTTCAACAACGCGGCTTGTGCCGAAGTGTACGAAGCGCTCGTTCGATGGACGAAAGATATGAAGGTCGAACCTGCTCTCGCTACAAGTTGGAAACGCGTTCCTGAAGGTTTCCTCTTTGAACTACGTCGTGGTGTGAAATTCCACGAGGGAGAGGATTTCACAGCCGATGATGTGGTCTTTTCCATTAATCGCGCTCTTTTACCGCGTAGCCAGTTTAAGGGAAGTGCCGCGGGTATCTTGGGTGCGGAGAAAAAAGGAAAGTACAGCGTTCTCGTGAAGACCGTCAATGGGTCTCCTGTCCTTTTAAACCAGATGACAGATCTCAGAATCATGAGCGTGAGCTGGGCTAAGAAACACGATGCCTTAGAGCCACAGGACTTCATTAATAAGAAGGAAGCCTGGGCAGCGCGTCACGCGAATGGTACGGGACCATTTCGTCTAAAGAGCCGTGAAGTCGATGTGAAAACTGTCTTTGAGGCTTACGATGGATGGTGGGATCAGAAGAATCGGCGTGGCAACATCACGGTAGCTACATATATGCCGATTCAGTCGGCAGCGACCCGTACGGCCGCGTTGCTCTCTAACCAAGTGCAGTTTGTCCTTGATCCCGCAACACAGGACCTAGAGAGATTAAAGCACACCGATGGGGTTAAGGTTGTCGAAGGACCAGAGAATCGTGCCCTGATGGTTTCTCTTGATCAATCGAGGGATGTTTCGCCCTATATCAAAGGCGCAAAGGGAGAGGCTCTAACAAAGAATCCTTTCAAAGATGCACGCGTGCGTGAGGCGCTTTCCATTGCTGTCAATCGCACGGGACTTGTGAAAAATGTGATGCGTGGCTCAGCACGGGCCTCAGGAACCATCGTTGCATCCAATGTTAACGGTTGGACAAAGGAAGCCGCAGAGCTGCCAAGTTTTGATGTAAAACGCGCAAAGAAGCTCCTTGCTGAAGCAGGTTACCCCGAAGGGTTCTCCTTTACTTTGGATACGCCGAACAACCGTTGGGTTAATGACGAAAACGTCTGCAAGGCCCTTGCCTCAATGTGGGCAAAGATTGGCGTGAAAGTCAGTGTCAACTCAATGCCACGGGCCCAGTATTTCCCGAAGGTACTTTCCTTTGATACGTCAGCGGGCTTGGTCGGATGGGGCGCATCAACGTTTGATGCTTTGTATCCGTTGCAGTGCCTTTCTGCGACATTTGATCCGAAGGGCGGAAACGGTATTAGCAATATCGGACGCATTTCAGATCCTAAGCTCGATTCCCTTATTAAGGCTATTGCAACAGAGGAAGATGCCGCAAAGCGCAATGCTCTTATTTCTGAGGCGCTTACTGTGGAAAAGAATGCCTTTTACCATATCGCCCTTTACGAGCAGTTCATTCCGTGGGCAATGCGCGGGAATGTGAACGTGATTCATAGACCCGATAATCGCCTTACACTCGAGTGGGTCACTGTAAAATAACGGCCGTCAGAGAGGAGGCTCTTCATAGCCTCCTATAAGAAAAGTGGTTATTTTTAGGCGGCACGGGGTTACTAAGACGTGATTCTGTGCCGACTTCGTATTGATGTTTGCATTTATTACTAAGAGGTTTTTCGAAGGACTCTGTGTTCTACTCGCTGTAGTAGCCGTCTCTTTTGTACTCTTTCAGTTCGTTGGCGACCCCGTCTCGCAGATGCTCCCGATTGACGCGACGATGGAGGATAGGGCGCGTCTTACGGCCGCTCTCGGTTTAAACGACTCTGGTTGGGTGCAGTTTTGCCGCTTTCTAAAAAATGCGATTCACGGGGATTTTGGCCTTTCCCTGAGACAGGCCGCCCCAGTTGCTGACCTATTTGCTGCAAGACTCCCTGCCACGATAGAACTGGCGTTTGTTGCTGTCTTTCTTGCAAGCATCATTGGTGTCCCCTTGGGGGCATATGCTGCTTATGCTCGAGGAAAAAGAGGGGCGGATGCCGTGATGGGATTTTCTCTACTGGGAATCTCGCTACCCACATTTTTCATTGGCATTCTTCTTATCCTTGTCTTTAGCGTCTGGCTTCAGTGGCTTCCTGCCTTTGGTCGCGGGGAAGTTGTAAAAATCGGCTTTTGGACAACGGGATTCTTAACCGCAGATGGTTGGAAGCATCTCATCTTGCCTGCGACGACGCTTGCAATCTTTCAAGTTGCGCTCGTCATTCGGCTTGTGAGGTCAGAGATGCTTGAAGTGTTACGGAGCGACTTTATTAAATTCTGTAGAGCCAGAGGTCTTAGTTTTAAGAGTATTTACTTTCGGCACGCTCTAAGAAATGCCCTCTTACCCGTAATTACGGTAACTGGTCTTCAGCTCGGTGGCATCATCGCCTTTTCGATTGTGACAGAAACCGTCTTTCAATGGCCAGGGATGGGCCTGCTCTTTTTGCAGTCTGTGCAGTTTGCGGATATCCCAGTGCTCTCTGCCTATTTGTGTCTTATTGCACTGGTATTTGTTGTGATTAATTTTTGTGTGGATTTACTGTATCTCGCAGTCGATCCCCGCTTGAGAACGCGAGGTGTTAAATGAAAGAAGATCTGAAGGCTTTCGGCTTAGCTGTCGATGAGGTTCTTCCTAAAATCATTGAGTTGCGTCACACGTTCCACAGAAATCCAGAAATGGGTTTAAAGGAATTTGAAACTGCAAAAATCGCGGCGAAGACACTGCGAGATTTCGGCTGTGATGAAGTCACAGAAGGTGTGGGCGGAACAGGCGTTGTTGCTCTCATTCACGGAAAGAGGCCAGACAACGGAAAGACAGTTCTTTTCCGCGCAGATATGGATGCTCTTCCTCTTACGGAAAAAACGGGTTGCGCTTGGTCTTCGAAAGTCCCTGGCGTCATGCACGCCTGTGGGCATGATGGTCACGTCGCTTGGGCACTTGCCGTAGCCTATGCTCTCGCTAAAACACGCGATTTCTCAGGCACTGCGATGATTGTGATTCAACCTGGGGAAGAAGGGTGGTCTGGGGCAAAGAAAATGATTGACGACGGCCTATTTACCCGCTGGAATGTGACAGAAGTCTTTGCGGGGCACTGTGGACCTGAGATGCCCGTGGGCGATTACGGCATTCGCGTGGGGGCCATGATGGCTGTAGCCGATGCCTTTTACATCGATGTTGTGGGTCTCGGCGGACATGGAGCAAGGCCACACTTTACTGTGGATCCCGTCGTTGTTGCCGCTCAATTAATCCTAGCGCTACAGACTATTGTCTCGCGCTCTGTTGATCCCATGCATCCTGCGGTTGTAACGATTGGCTCTATTCAGGGTGGAAATGAAGAGGGTGTTTCCGTTATTCCTGAGAAGGTGCGGTTAGCAGGCACTGTGCGGTGCTTAAATAAGGAAGACCAAGAGACGATTATTAAGAGAATGGAAGAAATCTGCGCGGGGCTTTCCACTACGACGAAAGCAAAGATTGTTCTCGATTACGACCGTCGTTATCCATCGTTAGTAAACGCCAAAGAACAGGCTGAAGCCGCGGGAGCAGTTTTCTCTGAAATCGCCACCGGGCGAGTCAACATGGAATTCCCAGCGAGCATGGGAGCAGAGGACTTTGCCTTTATGACAGAAGAAAAGCCTGGTGCCTACATCAAAGTCGGTGTCACGGATGC
>CAZHBC010000020.1:0-14503 GCA_964530715.1 uncultured Sutterella sp.
CCTGCGCCAATAGAAATCGCATCGTTGATTTTGTAAGCAATGCTCGGGTTGAAGTCGAACGTTTTTACCTTGGCAGAGATGCCACGATCGCGTCCATCAAAGGAATCTTTGTACTTTGTCTGCATTCCAAAGGGGACATCAATAGAGAATCCAAACCAGAGGTTATCCGTTAACTGATAGGTCGTGTGTAAGAACGGAATCGGAACGACGCCGTCTCTTGCGTTATCCGATGCGCCACCGCGCTTACTAACGTATTTGCCGTCGACAAGCCCCAAAGCACTACCAACTTGGAATCTGTTTCCCTTTAAAAGAGTCATTCCAGCAGGGTTAAACCACGCGGCTGATGCATCATCACCGAAGACACCTGCACCCGCATTCGCACGACCAAGACCTGCGGCCGTTTGTTCCATAAGCATAAAGCCACCTGCATAAGCACCTTGTGCGCAAGCAACTGCAAGAGCCGTCAGGGCAAAAATTCTACGTTTCATGTCTGTCCTTGGAAAAAATAAACCAAAAGAGAGAGAAAAAGCGCTTTCTTTTTTACGCATAAATCTTCCCGAGGGACGAACTTTACTGACAGAAACACCCCTACAGCGCAAATCCATCCATATGGATGAACATCTGCGCTTCTATAGGGGTTTAAAGAATTTTTCTAGGAAGAAGACGCCGACTTAGACCGGCATTCCCTCGCGGGCTGTCAAGCGAATCCAACCACGAATGATGCGGTATCCGACCCAAATTCCCATCACCATAAAGCCGATACTCCAAACGGCAAACCCAATAAGCAACCACGCAAGGAGCATCCCGATGAGGCCAACAAGAACGGTCCAGAGAGCTGCCCACCAGAAAGTTTGAATCTGCCACGTGAAATGGCTTTCAACATAGGTGCCTTTGGCTTCGTTACGCAAAACGTAGTTGAGGACAACTGCAGCAATCGACGGCCAACCGAAAAGGAAGGACGAAAGAATCGAGGCGCCCGTTACGATTCCAAGAATAATCGAGAGAGCATGTAGTCCATAAACAATCTTTGCAATGACAATGATTTTTTGTTCTGGCTCATGCATCATTCTTTGCTCTCCGAAGGCTTCCGCCTTTTCCGTCTTTTCTGTCTTTTCTCTTACCTCGCTTACGACAATATCTCGTCCCGTTTGCTCAGGCATTTCTTTCTCCTCGTTTTTTTCTACTTCGCACATTAGCAGGTTCGCGGCTTCCCTTGCGGGCGTTTGCATTTGCTTTGCATTCCTTTACGGTCTTTTGCATTTTGCGTCCTGCCGATCCAAGGGCTACCACGCTATTTTGCCTTTTCTCGCATGGTTTGTTACAAATTTAACTTTGGTGCGACAGATTCTGCATTTCCTAAACGCAATTCTTTTTATTTTTCGTCTATCGTTTCACGGTGTTGGGGGTAAAACCTCGCTTGTTTTTTTGGAGTCCTAAATGAAGATTCACATGAAACCACTTGCTCTTGCTGCGCTCGCTGCTGTGTTTGCCGCTAGCTCTCTATCCTATGCTCCGGCCTACGCCGCGGACCCCGCTGAATCTAGCGCCCGTGCTCAGTTACCCGATTTCGTTAGTCTCGTTGAAAAATACGGCAAAGGCGTTGTGAACATCTCCACCGTGCGTGAAGCGCGCAAAATCGAGGGGGCCAACCCCTTTAGTGAACTTGACGAACGTCAAGCGGAAATCTTCAAGCGTTTTGGCTTCCCGATGATTCCCTTTATTGGACCACAGGAAGAGCCTGAACGCCGTGGGACGGGTTCTGGCTTTATTATCAGTTCGGATGGATTGATTCTTACAAACCACCACGTTATCGATGGCGCAGACGAAATTACTGTTCGCCTCACCGATAAGCGGGAGTTCAAAGGCAAAGTTCTCGGCAGTGATAAGAAAACAGATATCGCCGTTGTGAAGATTGATGCCAAGGATCTACCAGTCCTCAAGATGGGCGACTCCTCGAAGTTGAAGGTTGGCGAATGGGTTGCTGCTATCGGTAGCCCCTTTGGCTTGGATAACACTGTCACCGCTGGCATCGTTTCGGCAAAAAGCCGTCAGTTGCCCTCTGACCAGTACGTTCCCTTTATTCAAACAGACGTTGCCGTGAACCCAGGGAACTCTGGTGGCCCCCTCTTTAACATGGATGGCGAAGTCGTTGGTATCAATTCACAGATTTTCTCCACCTCAGGTGGCTTTATGGGCCTCTCTTTTGCCATCCCAATTGACTTGGCCTTGCAAATTAAAGATCAACTAATCACCAAGGGTCACGTCACCCGCGGTCGCATCGGTGTAGTTGTCCAAAGCATGACACAGGAACTCGCCGAAAGCTTTGGCCTTAAGACTCCGAAGGGCGCTATCGTTAGCCAGATTGACAAGAAGGGCCCCGCCGCTAAGAGTGAACTCCGTGAAGGCGACATCATCATTGAAGCCAACGGGAAAGCCATTGCTTCAAGTGGAGACTTGCCTGTCTTAGTTAGCACGCTTGCTCCGGGTTCAGATTTAACGCTTAAGGTACTACGTGACGGAAAAGAAGTCTCCGTTAAGGTGAAAGTTGGTCAGGATGAATCCGCTGATGCCAGTAACGCAGGAAAGAAAGCCGCTGACAGCGCTTCTCGCCTAGGCGTCTCGGTCCGTGCATTAACGGCAGAAGAAGCTGACTCGGTCGGAACCAATGGTCTTGTTGTAACCGCCGTCACGGGCGCCGCTCGCAAGGCTGGTATCCAGCGTGGCGACATCATCATTAGCGTTAACGGCAAAGAAATGAAGAAAGCCTCTGACCTTGGAGCGGTTATTGCAAAGACAAAGTCTTTAAGACTCTTGGTGCAACGTGGCCAGGGTCGCCTCTTCATCCCTGTTAAATTAAAGTAAATTCCCCCTTCTTCTCGAGAAGAACAAATAGCCGCGCGATGCGCGGCTATTTGCTTATATGGGCTTAGTAACTTTCAAACAGTGCGTCCAAGGACAATCTGTCTTGCGGCACTTTCCGCGAGGCGCGGCGCATTAAGCGTTGGATCTACAACAGATCGAATCACAAGACCATCAAGTAAGCACATATCCATCTCGAGCTTTACCTCAGGATTGTTAATTCCCATCTGTTTATACATTGAAAGCAATGCTTCACGGCGGACTCTGTCATAGCGCTGCAAAACCTTCAAAAGCCTCTCATTGCTTGTCGATGCATTCATAATATCCAATGCAAAGACTGCATTTCTGAAAGTCAAACGACTCATCGCAATTGCCGCCAATTCCGCAATCTGCTGATTCGTATCATCGCGATTCGTGCATTCAATTTTCTTAATGAGGCGGTCAATCTCCTGTTGCGCAAGTGTCTCCACAATATCGTCTTTGTTTTTAAAGTAGTTGTAGAGATTGCCAACGCTCATCCCAATTCGGGCAGCAACGTCTTTCATCTTTGCTGCAACAAAGCCTTTTTCTCCGAAACAGTCGAGCGCCGCTAAGAGAATCTCCTCGCGTCTTTGGTTAACCAAAGCCTCGTTTTCCGTCGAACTCATTTGCTAACCTTATCCTTTTCTTCGGTCTCAGTCTTTTCTTCTGCTAACTGAGAACCGCCACCCATAACTTTGTAGAGCGTAATAAGGCTTGCCGCACGCGATAAGCGCATGTTGACAAGCGCCTGCTGCGCGGAAAAGTCCGATCTCTGGCTATCGAGAACCTGCAGGAAGCTATCGACACCATTCTTGTAGCGCTCAAGAGCCAATTCATAGGTCGTATGTGTCGCCTCTGCAAGATTTTGTGTAGCGGTGAGTTGATCTTGAATCGTCCCCTCAGTCGCTAAAGCATCTGCAACTTCTTTGAAAGCTGTCTGAATAGCCGACTCATACTTTGCAACCGCAACTTTCTTTGCTGCATCCGCTGCCTTGAGGTTTTGGATATTCTTTCCGCCTTGGAAAATCGGCAAACTCACAGAAGGTGTAAAGGACCAGATCGAGCTCGAAGACTTAAAGAGGTCTGAAAGATGGCTCGATGTGAATCCCGCAGATCCCGTAAGAGAAATCGACGGGAAGAATGCCGCTCTTGCAACACCAATGTTGGCATTAGCGCTTCTTAACTGCGCCTCAGCAGAAGCGATATCGGGGCGATTAAGCAACACTTCGCTTGGAACATTGGAAATCGCAGAAATCGGATTGGTGACCTCTGCAGGAAGTGTCTCTGGCTCAAGAGAAGCGTCATAGGCACCTCCGACAAGAAGCCTTAAAGCATTGCGGTACTGTGCAAGTTGCTCTATAGCCTGTGACTTCGCAATCTGGGCATTTGCAACAGTGGTTTGTGCCTGATGCACATCGATAAGGCTTGAAGCACCAAGTTCGTAGCTATTCTTGATAAGGTTGAAACTCTTTTCTTGGCTTTCGAAAGTTTCGGTGGCCAACTTCAACTTATCCTTCGCAGCTCCGAGACCAAGCCACGTGTTAGCAATTTCCGAGATGAGGGTCATCTGGGCGGTGCGTTGCGCAGCCTGTGTCTGGAAATACGCCTGCAAGGCCATTTCGTTCGTGTTACGAACACGACCGAAAAGGTCCAATTCGTAAGAAGCCATTGCATTGGCCGTGTAGCCATTAGACATTGAGCTTGAGTGCGAAAGCGCCTCATTGTCAAATGCGCCGCGTGCTGTTCTCTGAGCAACCGCTGAGACACTCGGCAAAAGGGCACTACGGCTTACGTTGTACTGGGCACGGGCCTGTTCGACACTTAAAACCGCGGCGCGAAGGCTTCGGTTCCCAGAGAGCCCCTGTTCGATTAGAGCGCAAAGTCTCTTATCCTTAAAGAAGTCTCCCCACTGCTGTAAGCCTTCGGTGAGCATCTGGACATTTTTTGTCGCTTCCGACGCAGGCCAGCTCTCCTCAATTGGAGCGGCAGGCCTTTCGTACGTCGGCGCAAAGGAGCAACCTGCAGCCAACACAGCCGCAGCCAACGGTAACAAGACAAATGTTTTACGCATATTTTCTCCTATCCGCTCTTAAACCTTTTCAACCTTCTTGCGACCGAAAATCTTAGTGATCATCACGAAGAACACCGGCACAAAGAAGATGCACAAGAATGTACCCGTAAGCATACCGCCTAAAACTGCGATACCGATTGCTGACTGTGCACCTGCACCCGCACCGTTTGCAACAGCAAGCGGCAAGACACCTAAACCGAAAGCGATAGATGTCATGAGAATCGGTCTTAAGCGCAAGCGAACCGCTTCGACAACGGCTTCGAGCACGTCCGTACCACTGTCGTAGAGGTCTCGCGCGAATTCAACAATAAGAATTGCGTTCTTCGCGACAAGGCCAACCGTTGTAAGTAAGCCCACCTGGAAGTAGACGTCGTTTTCTCTTCCTGTAAGAGCTGTAAGACCGAGGGCGCCAAGAATACCGAGAGGCACAACCAAAATCACAGCCACAGGAATGGACCAAGATTCATACAACGCAGCAAGAGCCAAGAAGACGACAAGAAGCGAAATCGCATAGAGAGGCGCAGCATTGCCACTTGCAATCTTTTCTTGGTAGGAAAGGCCTGTCCATTCAATTGAGTAGCCTTGCGGCATCTGCTCTAAGATTTCCTCAATTGCTTGCATTGCCTGGCCAGACGAGTACCCAGAGGCAGGCTGACCCTGAATGTTCACAGCGTCGATAGCGTTGTAACGTTCAAGACGACCCGCGCCGAAGGTCCACTTTGTCGTTGAGAAAGCAGAGAAGGGAACGAGTTTTCCTTCATTGTTTCTCACGTGCCACTTAGCGATATCTGCTTCATCACCACGGGCAACGCCATCGGCCTGCACGTAGACCTTCTTAATCTTGCCGCGATCAAGGAAGTCGTTGACGTAACTTGAACCGAAGGCAATGGAGACTGTGTTATTGATATCCGTATCAGAAAGTCCAAGAGCACGCGCCTTACCGTAGTCAATATCGAGTTGAAGCATCGGCACATCGCTCATACCGTTGTGACGCACCATGGATAGACGAGGATCTTGATTGGCTTTTTGGATGAATTCATCCATCACTTCAACCAAGCGATCGTGTCCAATGCCGTTGCGATCCTGTAAGTAGAAGTCAAAGCCTTCTGCAACGCCTAATTCTGGAACAGCGGGTAGCGGGAAGATGTAAGCAACAAAGTCGTTTAAGTCCGGTCCAAAGAGACGACCCTGAACACGCTGTTGAACAGCAGCAATGTATTGGCTTGCCTTCTTACGGACATCCCAGTCCTTAAGTTGCACAAAGCCCAAAGCCATGTTTTCACCCGTACCACCAAAGGAAAAGCCACGGACAAGTTGCAAAGAATCAACGGTGTCTTTTTCCTGCTCGAGAACAACTTCTGAGGCACGTTTGAGCATCTTATCTGTTCTCACTGCGGTTGCACTTGGCGGAGTCTGTCCCGTGATAAGAAGGACGCCCTGGTCTTCTTCCGGCATAAAGGAACTCGGAAGATGTGTAAAGCCGAACACAACCAATGCAACGAGGATGCCATATAAGACAACAAGCATCTTCGGTCTGCGCGAGAAGCCATGGGCAACGCGGCAGACAAATTTACTGAATGTGTGGAATCCTTTGTTAAAGGCAACAAAGAACTTAGCCTTGGGCTTTTCTTCAGCCGTGTGCTGCACAAGAATGGAGGCGCACAAAGCAGGCGTAAGCGTCAAAGCAACCACGACAGAGAGCACCATTGCCGAAACAATCGTAATGGAGAACTGACGATAGATAACGCCCGTGGAACCACCGAAGAATGCCATCGGGAGGAACACAGCAGAAAGCACCATCGCAATACCGATAAGAGCGCCAGTAATCTGTTGCATCGACTTCACGGTTGCAGTCTTTGGATCTGTTAAGTCCTGCGCCATAACACGTTCGACGTTTTCTACAACGACAATTGCGTCATCGACAAGTAGGCCAATTGCGAGCACGAGGCCGAACATCGTCAACATGTTAATGGAGTAGCCCATGGCGCCCATCACTGCGATGGTTCCGAGCAAAACAACAGGGACAGCAATTGTCGGAATAATCGTTGCACGATGATTCTGCAAGAATAGGTACATAACGCACACGACTAGGATAATGGCTTCGACGAGTGTCTTAACCACCTCATGCATAGCCGCATCAACAAATCGCGTTGTGTCCATCGTGTACTCAAGTTCCACACCTTCTGGGAAGAAGGCAGAAAGCTCTTGGAGCTTTGCGCGAACGTCCTTAGAAACCTGCTTAGCGTTTGCCCCTGCGGACAAGCTAATTGCCATACCCGAGGCGCTCTTACCGTTATAGAGGCCACCGAATTGGTAAATCTGCTCTCCAAGTTCTACCTTAGCAACGTCCTTAACTCGTACGACGGAACCATCTTTTTGCGTGACAACGGCAATTTGTTCAAACTGCTCAGGGCGTTCCATCAAGGAATTCGCACGAATCTTTGCCGTAATAAGGCGCGGGGAACTCACAGGCTCCGCACCGATATCACCAGCGGCAAGTTGCACGTTTTGTGCAGAAATCGCATTAACGACATCCGAGGGCTGTAAGTTGTACTTGTAGAGCTTATCGGGGTCGACCCAAATACGCATAGCGTAAGAAGCACCGAAGCACTCCACGTCGCCCACACCCTGAATACGAGAAATAGGCTCTTTAATGTAATTGACAAGGTAGTCACCGAGGTCGTCGCCCGTGAGCTTACCTGTCTTATCGTAAATAGCAAAAGCCATCAAGAAAGATGGCGCTCTCTTTTTAACCGTAATACCAATACGGCGCACGGCCTCTGGCAATTTCGGCTCGACAACAGAGAGTTTGTTTTGCACCTGAACCTGTGCAATATCAGGATTGGTACCTGCGACGAAGGTAATCGTAATGGCGGCCATACCGATGGAGTCCGATTGCGAACTCATGTAAAGCATGCCATCAAGGCCTGTCATATTCTCTTCGATAACCTGCGTGACCGTACGAGAAATTGTCTCAGCGTTAGCGCCCGGGTACTGCGTAAAAATACGAATCTGCGGTGGCGCGATGTCCGGATATTGCGACACAGGAAGCGTATTAATTCCCAAGGCACCTGCAAGCATGATGACAATGGCAATAACCCAAGCAAAAATCGGGCGATTGACAAAGAAACGACTCAACATAGTACTAACCTCTTTGTGCCTTACTTAGCAGCAGCTGCATTGTTTGCCGCTGCCGCATCCTTGCCAGTGCTGTAACTCACGAGAGACCCCGCACGCACGCGTAGTGTTCCATCCACAATGATGACCTCGCCTGCGGAAAGCCCCTTTTCAAGAATCCAGTCGGTTCCGTCTGCGCACTGAATCACAATGTCTCGGGACTCAACGCGATTGTCCTTATTGACAACAAAGACGTAGGGGGCGCCATTCTGGTGGCGAAGAAGAGCCTTTTGATTGATGCGAATCACCTTCTCGCGAACGCCATCAACTAACTTCGCTTTGACATACATACCAGGAAGCAGTGTTCTATCTGGATTCGGGAAAACCGCTCTCACGCGAACCGTTCCCGTTGCTTCATCGACGAGAGCATCCTTAAAGGTAAGTTGCCCTTTAAAGGGGTAGGTTGAACCATCAGCAAGGGTAATACTCACCTTCGCAGCATCTGCGGCATCCCCTTTAAGGTAGCCTGTTGCAAGTTGATTCTTAAGTTTTGCCATGGCTTCATAGGACTGTGTCACGTCGACATAAATCGGATCGAGCTGCTGCACAACCGTTAAACGAGCGCCTTGGTTAGCCGTGACAAGAGCGCCAGGGGTCACTTCAGACAGAGAAACCTTTCCAGGAATCGGGCTCTTTACTTCCGTGTAGCGGAGGTTTTCTTGAGCGGTGACAAGGGCCGCTTGAGCAGCAAGGAGGTTTGCCTTTGCAACCTTAAGAGAAGCCTGCGTGGTGTCATCGGCCTGTTTGCTGACGGCCTGTGCCTTGAGCAAATTCTTTGAACGTTTTGCATCAGCTCGGGCAAGTTCCAGATTTGCTTTAGCCTGTTCAACAGAGGCCTGTGCCTGTGCAACAGAAGCCTTGTAGATGGCAGGATCAATCTGATAAAGCGATTGGCCTTCTTTTACTTCGGCACCTTCTTCAAAGAGTCGCTTGAGGATAATGCCCGTGGCCTGAGGACGAACCTCAGCAACACGATACGCATTGGCGCGTCCAGGTAACTCTGAATAAATTACCGCATCGGAAAGCTCCGTGACCTGCACTCCAACGGGCGTTGCTCGCACGGTCGTTGCCTTCTTATCTTGGCATCCGCCGAGAGCGACCGCCGCAGCTGCCGCCAAGGTTATTACTACGATTTTCGATTTGGTTTTCAACACACTCACTGCATTCTCCTCGAGAGGAAAAAATAAATCTATTCAAAAACTGAAGTTCGGTTCAGAGCAAAATTTTACCCTGGACTGAACGAAGATTCAGCATTCTACATATTCCGCAAAAATTTTCCTGTCATTGCGGCAGAATTTACATTTTTTTACGCGCATTACCTTTGATTGCAAGGCCTTTCTAAGGAGTTTTGCCGAGGAGGCTCTTGACAAAAAAGCGGAAAAGGAACCACTCCCTCTTCCGCTCTAAAGAAATTTCTGAAACGACTTTTCTTTTATTCGACTGTAACGCTCTTTGCAAGGTTACGTGGTTTATCTACGTCTGTTCCACGTTTGAGTGCCGTGTGATAGGCCAAAAGTTGCAAGGGAACCACGTGAAGCATCGGACTTAAGTCTCCCGCATTTTCTGGCATACGAATCACGTGCATATCATCTGTAGAAACAATCTCTGTGTCGCTATCAGCAAAGACGTAGAGTTCTCCGCCTCTAGCTCGCACTTCCTGCATATTGCTCTTAAGCTTTTCAAGCAATTCATCATTCGGTGCAATCGTCACCACGGGCATATTGGCATCGACTAGCGCAAGGGGGCCGTGCTTAAGTTCCCCTGCGGGGTAAGCCTCGGCGTGAATGTAGCTAATTTCTTTAAGTTTCAGAGCACCTTCCAAGGCAATCGGATAGTGAAGTCCACGCCCCAAGAAAAGTGCGTGCTCTTTGCTTGCGAAACGATCTGCCCAAGCGATAATTTGAGGCTCCAGGGCAAGGACGCCTGCAATTGCCTTTGGGATGTGACGCAACTGATTTAAGCGCGCCTTTTCGTTTTCCTCTGTAATGTGGCCATTTAACTTAGCCAACACGAGAGTAAGCAAATAAAGAGCTGCCAACTGCGTTGTAAACGCCTTCGTACTTGCTACGCCAATTTCTACGCCTGCCCGCGTGATAAAACGCATTGCACTTTCACGCACTAAGGCACTTTGTTCGACGTTACAAATCGCTAGCGTCTTTTGCATTCCAAGGCGTTTTGCATACTTAAGAGCAGCAATTGTGTCTGCAGTCTCTCCCGACTGAGAAATCGTTACAACGAGTGTGTCGTCTGTCGCAATCGGTGTGCGATAACGATATTCGCTTGCGATTTCTACTGTTGTCGGCAAGCGCGCAATTGCTTCAAGCCAATAACGGGCAGTACTTGCCGCATAGAAACTTGTTCCGCAGGCAAGAAGCAAAATGCGTTTTGTTGCAGCAAATGCCTCTTTCGCCTTTGGACCAAAGATTTCTGGACAAATCTCCTGCACAGCATCGATTGTGTCCGCAACGGCTCTCGGTTGCTCAAAAATCTCTTTTTGCATGTAGTGCTGATAGGGGCCAAGCTCTGCCGCGCCGGCGTAGCCCGCGAGAGCAATTCTCTTACGCTCTACTGCTCTATATGCGCCATATTTATGTTCATAGATGGTATAGGCGTCTTTTTTCACATCGAGGATGTCGCCATCTGCGAGGTAAGCGACTTCATCAACGACACTTGCAATTGCCATCGCATCACTTGCAAGGAAGTTTTCTCCCTTACCGAGCCCGAGCACAAGGGGCGAGCCTTGACGCGCACCCACCATACGGCCGGGTTCTTCCTTTGAGAAAACGGCAATTGCATAAGCTCCACGCACTCTTTCAAGCGAAGCTTTAACGGCTTCAAGTAAATCACCTCGATAGAAGTGGTTGACTAATTGCGCAAGCACCTCTGTGTCCGTCTGGCTTTCAAATTGAACGCCCTCTGCTTTGAGCTCCTCACGCAACTCTGCGTAGTTTTCGATGATGCCGTTATGCACCAAGGCAATGCGTCCCCCTGCAATATGGGGATGTGCATTTGCTACCACGGGGCCTCCGTGCGTTGCCCATCGCGTATGCGCAATACCTGTTGTGCCTTTTAGTCCTTCTTTTGTTGCCTGCTCGCAGAGATCAGCGACGCGAGAAATTGTTCTCACGCGCCTAATCTCCCCTGCCTCACAAGTAGCTACGCCGCAACTATCGTAGCCTCGGTATTCGAGGCGTCTTAGTCCCTCTAGAAGAATAGGAACTACATCACGCTCACTAACGCCTGCCACAATTCCACACATAGTTTTTCTCCTACGCCTTTGGTGGCTTAGTTAGATTTTTTCTCTGGACGCGTCCAACCCTCAATGGTCATCTGACGCAACCGGCTGATTGTAAGTTTCCCTGCTGGGGCATCCTTCGCTAGCGTTGTTCCCGCGCCAAGCGTTGCACCATCGCCGACCGTGACAGGGGCAATGAGTTGCGTATCAGATCCGATGAAAGCATCGTTACCAATCGTGGTTCTAAACTTATTGACGCCGTCATAGTTGCAGGTAATTGTCCCTGCTCCAATATTGACGCGCTCGCCCATATCAGTGTCACCAATATAGGAGAGGTGATTAATCTTGGACCCAGCGCCAATGTTAGATTTCTTAATTTCTACAAAGTTACCAACGTGAACATTTTCTTCGAGCACGGCTTCTGGTCTGAGGCGAGCGAAAGGCCCTACCTTCGCATTCTTTCCAACCTTTGCGCCCACAATGTGAGAAAACGCTTCAATCTTTGTCCCTGCAGCAATCACAGCATCGCGAATAACACAGTACGGGCCAACGGAGACATCATCCTCTAGCGTCACATCTCCCTCGAAAACGCAACCCACATCGATGGTCACATCCGTACCACAGGTAAGTTTCCCACGGATATCCAATCTTGAGGGGTCAATTACTGTTACGCCACTTTCTGTGAGGCGTTCTGCCTGATGGTCTTGCCAAATCCCCTCAAGGCGAGCAAGTTGTGTCTTGGAATTAACACCTTCGACCTCAAAACTGCGACGTGGGCGCACGGAGTTCACGCGGACACCATCGCGCACTGCTAAGCCAATAACGTCCGTAAGGTAATACTCACCCTGAGCATTGCTGGCCTTAAGTTCAGAAAGCCACCCAGCTAAGCGTTCTGTCGGGAAAAGCATGATGCCTGTGTTAACTTCGCGAATCTGCTTTTGCCCTTCTGTTGCATCCTTCTGTTCAACGATTGCGACAATTCTTCCCTTCTGACGAAGAATACGACCGTAACCCGTGGGATTACGCAACACTGTTGTGAGAAGTCCCATTCCGTCACCCGCAGCAGCTGTGAGTCGCGCAATGGTTTCTGTTTGAATGAGAGGCACATCACCTAAAAGAACAAGCGTCTGTTCGGCTGACATGTCGAGTTCGCCCAGAGCCTGCTGCAGTGCGTGGCCCGTGCCAAGCTGTGGCTCCTGCAAAACGAAGGCGAGCCCTTCTCGATTCTTTAAACTCGCTTTAACAAAATCTGCCAAGTGTCCGACGACAACAATAGTCTTGGCGACATTCTCAAGAGAAGCCACCGTATCGAGCACATGTTCAATCATGGGTTTTCCAGCGAGCGGCTGGAGCACTTTCGGTAAGCGCGAATGCATGCGCTTACCCTGGCCTGCGGCCAAGATAACAACATTCATCATTTTGAATTTTCCTTTGTTTTACGCCCTTTTTTCTTCGATAAATTTCGGGCGGGTTTGCACTAAACAGTCGTTATTGTACTAGGCAGAACTCGCAGATACACCTACGCGAAACCCCAAGAGTATTGCTAGAACCAAAAATGCAAAACGGGGCAAGACCCGAAAGTTTTACCCCGTTTGTAACCTAGCTAAAGAATGCTGCCCTTAAGCCGTCGTTTGCATCTGACCTGCGACGACCCACTGACGATACCGTTCGTTGAAGCGGCTCGGGACAAGGCTTCCAACAACCATGCCAAAGCAAGCGACAACAAAACCACCCAAGACACTCGGAATCACCTCTCCTAACGGGGTTACCGTAAGTACTGTCCAAGCAACGGCACCCAATACAATCGACGTCCAAGCACCCTGTGTCGTTGCCTTCTTCCAGTAGATTCCTGCAACAAGCGGCCAGAAGGCTCCCACCACCGGGAACTGATAGGCCATTGCAACCATGTCGTAGATTGCCGTTCCTTCAAACCAAAGGCTATAGGCAAGAACGGAAGCAGCAAAAATCACAAGTGCACCACGGAAGTAGAGTAGCTCCTGCTCAGGCTTAATGTTGATGTAGTTGCGCAAAACGTTGTGCACGAATGTCGTTGTCGGTGCAAGCATCGTTGCAGACGCAGTCGACATCACAGCCGAAAGCACTGCTCCGAAGAAGAGCACACGAAGCCACACGGGCATGTAGTCACGAACAAGTGTCGGAAGCAACAATTGCGGATCACTCTTTAAGAGCGTCTCACCAACACCCGGCATCGCAAGCACAGCTGCGCAAACGATAAACATCGGAACAAACGCAAAGAAGATGTAGAAAACGCCACCCAAAATCGGGCCACGTGTTGCCGTCTTCTCATCCTTTGCACTCATCACGCGCTGGAAAACGTCCTGTTGCGGAATCGATCCAATCATCATCGTCATTGCGGCAGAAATCCAGAAGATCCAACCGTGGAAAGTCATCTCTGGGAAGACGCGGAACAAGTCGCGGCTTGCAGCAAATTCAACAACCTTATCTGCGCCTCCTGCCATGCCCCCTGCAACATAGGCAACAGCAGCAAGACCTGCGACAATGATTGCCATCTGCAGAAAGTCCGTAAATGCCACTGACCACATTCCGCCGTAAACCGTATAGAAGAGTACGACGAAGGTTCCAATCATCATGCCAAGAGAGACGCTAATGGCACCCTCTGTCAGGAGATTGATGACAAGGCCCAAAGCGGCGACCTGTGCACCCACCCATCCGAGGTAAGAAAGGATGACGAAAACCGAGCAGGCAAGCTCAATCTTCTTCCCATAGCGCTTGCGATAGAAGTCGCCAATGGTTAAAAGATTCATGCGATAGAGCTTACGGGCAAAGAACATGCCCACGAGGATGAGCGCCGCGCCAGAACCAAACGGCTCTTCTACGACACCCGCGATGCCTCCCTCGATAAAGCGCCCTGGAAGGCCTAAAACGGTTTCGCTACCGAACCAGGTGGCAAATGTCGTTGCAATGACCATTGCCAAAGGCAACGAACGCCCGGCTAAAGCATAATCGGCGGTATTGTTTACGCGGCGAGCCGCCCACAATCCTATTCCGATCGAGACCAGCATGTAAATGCAGACCAGTACGATCAGTTTAGTCATTAGCAAATCTCCAAAAAAGCGTAACGACTTAGGTTCTTGTAGGAGTCTTTCTTCGCACGATTT
>CAZHBC010000021.1:0-5439 GCA_964530715.1 uncultured Sutterella sp.
TGCCAGATTGATTGGTGATAATGACAAGAGAAAAGCCTTCCTCGTAGAACGCACGACACGCATCGAGAACACCCTCGACGAGTGTGAAATCCTCGATGCGGTAGACGTAACCGTGATCGACATTAATGACGCCATCACGGTCTAAGAAGACGGCCTTCCGTGGCATTTTTATCTTTCCCCTGTGGGGTAGGTCTTCGCAAGGTAATGCATGTACTCAGCAGTGCCTTCTTCAACACTACGGAATTTCACATCGCAGCCCGCGGCGCGAAGCTTTTCGAGGTTGGCTTGCGTGTAGGCCTGATACTTTCCTTTAAGTGCCTCTGGGAAGGTGATGTATTCGATGAGTCCCTCGCTTACGGCTTCTTTCAGTGTGAGATGCTTTTCCGAGAGCGTATTAACAACCGTGAGCGCAATATCGTTAAAGGGCTGGGCTCTTCCTGTGCCGCAGTTGTAGATGCCAGTAACGGGTTTATTTAAGAAGTGCATCGCAACAGCAACAACGTCTTTTACGAAAACGAAGTCACGCATCTGTCCGCCGTTACCGTACCCTAAGCAACCTTCAAAAAGACGAACGTGACCGTCTTTACGGAACTGGAAGTACTGGTGGAAGGCAACGCTTGCCATACGGCCCTTGTGCTGTTCGTGCGGACCGTAGACATTGAAATACCGCAGTCCAATCACCGGTGCTTTAAGGTCGCGAGAACGACGACGCAGAACTTGGTCAAAAAGATACTTCGAGTAGCCGTAGACGTTTAAGGGACGCTCGTAACGGACGTCTTCTACGAAAATGGGACTTGCCCCATAGGTCGCAGCAGAACTTGCATAGATAAAAGGAATCTTCAGTGCCTGTGCCCACTCAAAGAGTTCGAGTGTGTAGCGATAGTTATTTTCCATCATGTAGCGGCCGTCGGTTTCCATCGTATCCGAGCAGGCTCCCTGGTGGAAAATCGCCTCGGGTTTCGGGGCTTTTCCAGCTCTTACGCGGGCGATGAAGTCATTCTTATCAAAGAAGTCGCTAATCGCACACTGAGCAAGGTTCGTGAATTTCTCTGCTCGTGTGAGGTTGTCTACAGCGATAACGTCTGTAATACCTGCCGCATTCAAAGCGAGAACATTGTTGCAACCAATAAAGCCGGCAGCACCGGTGACAAGATAGGACATGGTTAATTTCCAAAGAGTTCGTTATAAGAGACGCTTGCTGTGCCGAGTTTTCCGACGACAATGCCTCCGGCACGGTTAGCGATGCGTACTGCTTCTGAAAGTGGGACACCAGCGGCAATCATGGCAGCTGTTACGGCAATGACCGTATCACCCGCGCCTGAGACATCAAACACTTCTCGAGCCTGCGCAGGGACAGTTTCTGCACCCTCGGCAGTAAAGAGTGTCATGCCTTCTTCACTACGCGTTAAGAGAAGTGCTTTAAGTCCAAGGCGATCGCGAAGTGCTTGGGCTCTGTGAGTTAAGTCTTCTTCGCTTGTCCAACTGCCGATGACTTGGGCTAGTTCCGCACGGTTTGGTGTAATGATTGTTGCGCCTACATATTTGTCGTAATCCTCTCCCTTGGGGTCAACGAGGACAGGGATATTTTTCTCGCGGGCAATATCAATCATGCCACGAATGTGATCGAGGCCCCCTTTACCGTAATCGGAGAGAACGAGAACATCAAAGTTATCGATGACTTCAGCGAAATCCGTCAGCAAACTCGCAAGCATCTCTCCCGAGGGGTGATCATCAAAGTCAATACGCACAAGCTGTTGTTGTCTCGCTACGATGCGTAGTTTCAAGATGGTCTTAATCGCAGGATCGGCAATCATGTGAGAGTGAATGCCTGCTTCTGTGAGAAGCTCTGTGAGTTTTGTGCCGTTTTCATCAGCGCCAATAACACCCATAAGAGTTGTTTGAACGCCAAGACTTGCAACGTTAAGAGCAACGTTAGCCGCACCGCCTAGTCTTTCCTCACTTCGAACGATACGGACAACGGGAACGGGAGCTTCAGGCGAAATTCTGTTTGCGTCTCCAAACCAATATTTGTCGAGCATAGAGTCGCCGACAATGAGAACGCGTTTTTGTGCAAGAAGTTGCTTATCCATGTGTTAGCAATGCTTAAAAAAGAGAGAGTGACAGACTTGCCACAGGTTTCGCCATTTTAGCGAGATGCAGGGGTTTCGTCGGCATCAAATCCGAGCAAATTCGTGAGAATCCTTGTACGCTATCTAAGGTTTAGCGTAGAGAGAAAAGGGGAGCCCTATGCGTGAGCAAGCATTTGAGAGAAGAATTGCCCGTGCGAAAAGCGCCGCACACGGAAGGTGGCGTGCCATCCTTCTTGCCGCAGGGATTAAAGAAGAACTTCTCAGTAAACCCAACAAACCCTGCCCTGCATGCGGAGGGCGAGACCGCTTCTCTTTTATCGATAAAGAAGGGGACGGGAATTATTTCTGCCGAGGTTGTGGGGGAGGAGATGGCTTTTCCTTACTCATGAAAACCTTGGGCTATGGATTCCTTCAAGCTTTGGAGTTTGTGGAGCGTTTCTGTGGCATTGACCCAGAAGCCGATGCTGAGCGCATTACAGAAGAAATTAGAACAAAAGTTCAGGAAGAAGAAAAAGAGCGCATGCGGAAGATAACGCGCATCTGGGCAGAAGGAAAGCCAATTGCCTCAGGAGACCCTGTTTGGACCTACCTCTTAGATCGTGGGGTAAATCCTAAACTCGCTGGCTCTGAAGTGCGCTGTCATGAGGCTCTGGAATATACAGATGACGCGGGTGTTGTAGTAGGAAAGTTCCCTGCGATGCTTTCTCGCGTAACAGATAATGCAGGGCGCATGGTTAATATCCACAGAACCTATCTTAAAGAGGGAAAGAAAGCGCCTGTTGAAAAGCCAAAGAAATTGATGAAAGGTCCCTTTAAGGGCGCTTTTGTGCGGTTCGGTGAGGTAGGGACAACCTTGGGTCTTGCAGAAGGCATAGAAACAGCCCTTGCTTGCTCGGAAATCTTTTCTCTTCCCGTGTGGGCAACTCTTGGCGTGACAAACCTAGCGAATGCCGTAGACATCCCTAAAGGAGTCACAACAGTGCGAATCTACGCGGATAACGATGCGAAGTTCGCTGGACAAGCGGGTGCCTTTACTCTTGCGCATAAGTTGGCTCTAAAAGGGCTAGATGTGAAGGTTCTTGTTGCTCCCACTATCGGAAGTGATTGGCTAGATTTCCTTGTTTCTTCACGGATTGGTGAGGAAACAGCGTTTGCAAAACACGCTAAAACATCTGAAGAGGATGCGGATGAACTGCTTACAAAATGTAAGCAATTGATGGCGGCGCTGAAGTAGCGTAAATGATGTTGGTCGAAGCCTCAGCAACAGAATTCGAACGGACACAAGTCCCAAGCACTATGACGAGCCACAAGAAGACGGCGAAAGCTGGTGGCTCTATTGCCAAGCACGCTCGTTTTGATATTGAAAAGCGAACGGGAAGAAAAGTTGTCTCTTCGCAGAATGCAACGGATTTAATTGGAAAGGGAAAGACGCCTGATGCTATTTTTGGAAAGGCGAAGAAAATTCCTGAGTAGCTTCCTTTTCCTTGCTAGACTTTCCGCCTAAAAACGATTTCCCTTTGTGGCGTCGTTTCGGAGGAAGGTATGAGTTGTGTCTATCGGGTGTTAACACGTGCGGCTTTGCCGTTTGCGAAGATTTATTTGCGGCATCGCGCGGATAAACAACCAGAATATCTTGAGCATTGGGATGAGCGGTTTGGGACAGTACCGTTTCCTCCTCCTACGGCAGCACCTCGCCTTTGGCTTCATGCGGTAAGTGTTGGAGAGACTGTTGCGGCGCGTAGCCTTATTGCGGCTTTCTTTTCTCGTTTCCCAGAGGCGGAATTGCTACTTACTTGCATGACGCCTACGGGCCGCGAAATCGGAAAAAAGATTTGCGAAGCCTACCCTGGGCGTGTTCATCAATGTTATTTACCTTACGACACCCCAGAACTCATGGGCCGATTCTTGGATGAAACCCAACCCAAAATGGGCATCATCATGGAAACCGAGGTTTGGCCTAACTTGATGGCTGAGGTTGAAACTAGGAAGATTCCCGTTGTTCTTGCCAATGCGCGTGAATCAGAAAAGTCCCGTCGCATGGCAGCAAGGTTCCCTAGCGTGATGCGGCCAGCTTTTGCCGCCTTTGAACTTGTTCTCGCGCAAAGCGAAGAAGACAAGGCTCGCCTTGAGAGCCTAGGGGCGAAGAATGTCCTTGTCTGCGGCTCTGTGAAATTTGATCTTAAGCCAGACAAAGCGCAGCAGAGAAAGGCAAAAGAACTTAAAGCAATTTGGCATCGTCCCATCCTTCTTCTTGCCAGCACGCGGCAAGGAGAAGAAGTGCTCTTCTTAGACGCTCTTGAGAAACTCCCTAAAGAAGTTCTTATTTGGTTAGTCCCAAGACATCCACAGCGCTTCGATGAAGTCGAGAAGGCTCTAATAGAAAGGAAGATTTCTTACGTAAGAAAAACGAAGGTAGCTTCTCTTGAGGCACTTTCCGCAGATGTGCGCGTTGTACTTGCCGATACGATGGGAGAGATGAGTTTTAGCTCTGCCTTGGGGGACGTTTGCATTATGGGTGGTAGTTTCGGTGGCTTTGGTTCCCAGAATTTCATTGAACCCGCAGCGGCAGGTGTTCCCATAATTTTGGGACCCTCTACGTATAACTTTGCAAAGCCCGCGAAGGATGCTCTCGCACTCGGGGCCGCTATCGGGGTAAAAGACGCTTCTGAAGCGGTCTCGGTTGCCGCCACGTGGCTTTCCGATGGAAAACTTAGCACTCGCTCAGCTGCTGCAGTGCGCTTTGCTGAAAGTTACACTGGGGCAACAGAACGGATGATTGTGGAGATTGAAAAGATATGGCGCAGAGTGCAATAAAGAATGTTCTAAGCATCGCAGGAGTTGACCCATCGGGTGGCGCTGGTGTTTTAGCGGACATTAAGAGCATGAGCGCGATGGGCGTTTACGCCACGGGTGTTGTAGCTGCTCTTACCGCACAAAATACACAGCGAGTAACGGGCGTCTTCGCAGTTCCCGCAAGTTTCGTACGTGAGCAGATCGATACCCTCTTTTCTGATGTCAGAATCGATGCAGTGAAGATTGGAATGCTAGGAGACCCTGCTGTCGTGGAGACTGTTGCAGAGAGGCTTCGTTTTTGGAAACCTCGCTGGATTGTGATCGATCCCGTGATGGTCGCTAAGAGCGGTGACTCCCTAGTAGGGAAAGAAACCGTTGCGGCAATTGTCCGCGAGATGCTTCCTATCTCGCAGATCATGACACCCAATTTACCTGAGGCAAGTGTTCTTTTGGGGCGAGAAATAAGAGATGTAAATCAAATGCGGGATGCCGCGCGAGACCTATTTACCCTTTCAGGGAATCACTGCTCTGTACTCTTAAAAGGCGGCCATCTCAC
>CAZHBC010000021.1:5539-13934 GCA_964530715.1 uncultured Sutterella sp.
TATTTACCCTTTCAGGGAATCACTGCTCTGTACTCTTAAAAGGCGGCCATCTCACAGATGAAGTCTGTAGTGACCTTTTCTTTGATGGGAAGGACTTTACAGAACTCACATCGGAGCGCATTCATACGAAAAATACGCACGGAACGGGATGCGCACTTTCTTCTGCGATTGCGGCCTCTCTTGCTAAGAGTAATGATCCCCTACAAGCCGTTCGAGAGGGAAAAGATTTCATTACTGCTGCCATCGCCGCTTCTGATGCACTCGATGTCGGTAGTGGCCACGGTCCTGTTAATCATTTCACAGGGCTTTGGAAAGAAGTGCGGTAGTTTTTTATACAATTACGGGTCAGCAAAAAGAAGTCTTTTTTGAGAAGAGAATTTTCGGGAAACATCCATGCAGAAACTTAAGGTTGTCGGGGGAAAACGTCTTGTTGGTGAAGTAAGAGCATCGGGAGCAAAGAATGCGGCGTTGCCCATCCTCGCGGCTTCCCTTCTTACGGCCGATGAACTTGTCGTTCACAACATGCCGGACCTAGCAGACGTCCGTACGATGGGAAAACTCTTATCGGGTATGGGTGTTTCTTTTAAGCGAGTAGATGAAGATACTGTTCTTCTTAAAGCCAACGCTGTGACAAGCACCGAGGCGCCTTACGACCTTGTTAAAACCATGCGTGCCTCTGTGATGGTTTTAGGCCCCTTGGTTGCAAGATTTGGTTCAGCGCGGGTTTCTCTTCCTGGCGGCTGCTCTATCGGTGCTAGACCCATTGATCAACACATCAAAGCCCTCAAAAAGATGGGTTCAGAGATTGAAATCAATCACGGTTACGTCGATGCCAAGGCCACAAAATTAAAGGGAAGCCGCATCGTAACCGATATGGTTACCGTGACGGGAACAGAAAACATCCTCATGGCCGCAACCCTCTCCGATGGGGTAACCGTTATTGAAAACGCAGCACGTGAGCCCGAGGTTGTTGACCTTGCGAAGTGCCTCAATGCGATGGGCGCAAAAATCCAAGGCGCAGGAACAGCGAAAATTGTCGTTGAAGGCGTCAAAAGACTACATGGCTGTGAACACTCAGTTCTAGCGGATAGAATCGAAACAGGGACATTTCTCTGTGGCGCTGTTGTAACGCAAGGAGACGTTCTTGTGACGCACGCCGCGCCTGCAACACTTGAGGCGGTAATCGAAAAACTTCGCGCCGCAGGAGCAACGGTAGAAACAGGCACGGATTGGATTCGGGCGAGAATCGATAAACGCTCTCACGCAGTGGATGTACGGACGGTGCCGCATCCAGGATTCCCCACAGATATGCAAGCGCAGTTCATGGTCCTTAATGCAGTCTCAGAAGGAACAGGGCGCATTGTGGAAACTATCTTTGAAAATCGCTTTATGCATGTGCCAGAGTTGCAGCGCATGGGAGCGGATATCACAGTCGATGGCCACACGGCAGTTGTCCGAGGCGTAAGCTCGCTTGAAGGGGCAAATGTGATGGCAACAGACCTCAGAGCCTCAGCTTCTCTTGTAATCGCAGGCCTTGCTGCTCGCGGTGAAACACTGATTGATAGGATTTATCACTTAGACCGTGGTTACGAGCGCATTGAAGAAAAGCTCCGTGGCCTCGGAGCGGATATTGTCCGCATCGGCTAAGAAGAAGTTCTGTTTTATTTCCGGATAAAAACCAAATCCCAGATTCCGTAGCCTAGGCCTTCGCCTCGGGCTTGGAATTTTGTGCGGGGTCTCTCACACATTGGGTTAGCCTGTGTTGGGCTAAAACCCTCGCTGTGTAGATTCTTTAAAAGAGCCTCAGCGCTTAAGACTTCAAGCATCTGCTCTGCGTAGTTTTCCCAATCTGTTGCGCAGTGTAAGTAGCCACCTGTGGCAAGGCGCTCTGAGAGCATCTTCACGAAGGGCCCCTGTATTAAGCGGCGTTTATGGTGCCTCGCCTTTCTCCAAGGGTCTGGGAAAAAGATGTGAATTCCCGCGAGAGACGAAAGGGGAATCATGTCTCGCACAACTTCCACTGCATCGTGCTTACAGATGCGAAGGTTTGTGAGTCCTTCTTCTTCGATGCGCTTTGCGAGAGCACCGACACCTGCGGCGAAAACTTCGCAACCTAAGAAGTTAATTTCTGGGTGTGCCTTTGCGATGGCCGCAGTGGTTTCTCCCATGCCGCAACCGATTTCAAGCACGAGGGGGGCCTCACGCTTAAAGAGGGAGACGGCATCTAGGGGCTTATTTTCGTAGACGAGTTCATAGCGAGGAAAGATTTCCTCTAAGGCCCGTTCTTGTGCTGTGGAAATGTGGCCGCGCCGCAGGACAAAGCTACGAATGTGTCGGGCCTTGAGAGCCTCGAGTTCTTCGGCGGTGAGTTCTTTTTTCATGCCCGGGTCCTGCGTTCTTCGCGGTTAAAAAAACGGACCGTTGAGATCCGTTTTATGAATTCTTGGAGCGGGCGAAGGGAATCGAACCCTCGTATAAAGCTTGGGAAGCTTTCGTTCTGCCATTGAACTACGCCCGCAGTAAGGGAGGAATTATGCCTGATTTCCCGCTACTTGTGCCTAAGTTTTTGTACCACCCAGTCACCTAAAGATTGGATTGATTGCACAAAGGCAATCAAAATGACAACAACAGCGCACATGACATCAGGCATAAAGCGCTGATAACCGTAACGAATACCCATGTCGCCAAGGCCACCGCCACCGATGGCGCCAGCCATAGCTGAAGCTCCAATGAGAGAGATAAAACTAATCGTAAGTCCCGCAACAATTCCAGGTAACGCTTCCGGAAGGAGAACCTTCATTACGATTTGAAGGTCCGAGGCTCCCATCGCAAGGGCCGCTTCGATGAGTCCCGCATCGACCTCACGCAGGCTCGTTTCCACGAGACGCGCAATAAGGGGCGTTACGGCAATCGTAAGTGGGACGATAGCGGCAGTTGTTCCAATAGAGGTTCCCGCGATGAAACGCGTCAAGGGAATGATTGCCACCATGAGGATGATAAATGGCGTTGAACGAACGGCATTCACAATCCAACCAACAACCTGATTAGACACGGGAAGCGGAGCAATCCCTTTTGGAGACGTCACAAAAAGAAGAACGCCAAGAGGAATACCAAAGAAAGAGCCCAAAAGACCTGAGACACCCACCATGATGCAGGTGTCGATAAAGGACTCAAAAAGCATCATCATCATATCAGAGGACATGTTTTGTAATCTCCTTGACAGTGACGTTTTGTTCTCTTAGGTAGTTGACCGTCCTCTCGAAGGGTTCGTCTTCGCAGGTAAGCATCACGGTAAGCGTTCCGAAGTTCTTCCCTTGGATTTGATCGACGTTGGCGAGCAAGATGCTCAAGTCAACGTTAAAAAGCCTAGAGGCTTCGCTAATGACAGGGCGGTCGACTTCGTCGCCTACGAAGGCAAGCCTCAGAATATGAGGCGTCTTCTTCGGGTCAATTGTCTTTAATTCCGCTCTTAAGCGTTCAATCATCGAGGGCGGAATGATTTGTGCCATGACGGTACCGACCATCTTACGAGTCGTTTCGTGCTGAGGATTGCGGAAGATATCGAGTACTTCGCCTTCTTCGATAACTTCTCCTGCGTCCATGACAGCAACCCGATCGCAAATCTGTTTTACGACATCCATCTGATGGGTAATCATCACAATCGTAAGGCCCAATTTCTTGTTGATGCGTTTTAAGAGTTCAAGGGTGGCAACGGTTGTCTCGGGATCCAAGGCGCTCGTTGCTTCATCGCTTAGGAGGACTTTCGGGTCGCTCGCTAAGGCCCGTGCAATACCAACACGTTGCTTCTGGCCACCAGAGAGTTGCGAGGGGTATTTGTTTGCGTGTTCTGTTAAGCCGACGAGTTCAATAAGAGGCGTAATCTTTTCTCGGATAGCCTCTTTTTTCATACCAACAAGTTCAAGCGGGAAGGCCACATTCTCATAGACCGTACGGGAGGAGAGAATGTTGAAGTGTTGGAAAATCATCGCAATCTGTTGTCGTGTGCGACGAAGTTCCGTTGCCGTGAGGTCGTTTAGACAGACGCCATCAACACTGACGCGGCCCTCTGTTGGGCGATTCAGTAGGTTAATGCACCGAACAAGGGTGGATTTCCCAGCGCCTGAGCGGCCGATGATGCCAAAAATCTCTCCGCGGCGAATCGATAGAGAAACGTCGCGTAAGGCATAGAAGTCTTTACCTTCTGGCGTTGAAAATCGCTGCGTGATATGTTCAAGTTTAATCATGAATTGTCCCAAGAACGAAACGCGCACGGAACTTCAAAGTTGCACGTGTGCGTAGGGATAAGGGGCAACAGTGTAACGGCTTTTAAGTAAGAATGAGAAAAAGTGCCGAAAATTCAAACGGGTTTCTCACTTGCGTCTGACTTTTCACCAACGCTTTCTTCGTCACACTTACGCCAAAAGGTTTTTCCCTTACTTTTATCATCTATGTGTTTGAGAAACGCTTCGTGCTCTGCGAGTTCTTCTTCTGTTGCGTGCGTAGCGATAAAGGCTTCAGGTTCGGGGATGGGGTCAGGCGCCTCATCTGCTCCTGCGAACTCAGCGAGGAGGGACTCTTGCTTACGGGTCATCGCAAGATAAACCTCCGCTAAGAGTCTTGCGTCCAAGAGGGCACCGTGCAACGTTCGCGAGGAATTATCAATCTCGTAGCGAGAGCAGAGGATATCGAGGTTATTTCTGAGACCTGGGAAAAGCGAACGGGCAATGGCTAGGGTGTCAGTAATTTTCGGGCAATAGTCTTCGATTTTTCCTTTCCCGAGGCGCGCGAGTTCCGCATTTAAGAATCCAACGTCAAATGCCGCATTGTGAATAAAAAGTTCTGCGCCTTTTACGAAATTTAAGAAGTCGTCAACAATGTCAGCAAAGAGGGGTTTATCAGAGAGGAATTCGTTTGTGAGTCCGTGAATCTTTACAGCCTCTTCAGGCACATCCCGCTCTGGGTTCATATAGACGTGAAAGTAGTACTTCTTATCGTCCGAGAGCGTGCGTCCGAGAAACTCTACGCAGCCAATCTCAATGACGCGGTCGCCTCCTGCGGCGTCCATGCCTGTTGTTTCTGTATCTAGACTAATCTGTCTCATGTTTTTTTCAGTTATCTCTAGAGATAGGGAGCAACGCCCTTGTTAGCGAGTTCGTCGGCCTTTTCATTTCCTTCGATGCCAACGTGTCCTTTGACCCAATCCCACTCGATAGTAAAGCGGCCAATGAGTGCGTCAAGTTCTCGCCAAAGATCATCGTTTTTCACGGGTTTCCCAGCGGCTGTCCTCCAACCCTTTCTTTTCCAATTATGAATCCACTGCGTGATGCCGTCTTTCACATAGGCGCTATCCAAGTGAATCACAAGAGGGCAGGGCCTTTTTAGCGCTTTTAAGGCACTAATGACAGCCGTGAGTTCCATGCGGTTATTCGTTGTAAGAGCTTCACCGCCACAGAGCTCAATAGAACGCTCCCCGTAGGTCATGTAAACACCCCAGCCGCCAGGGCCTGGGTTGAATTTACAGGCGCCGTCTGTCCAAATGTGTAGCCGTGGTTTAGTTTCTTTTACTTCTGTCACAGACTTTCCTTTTGTGTGCCATTTCCAGCCGCGGCGGCTCCAAACCGACCGAGATTTGGGGAAGAGAATTGCGCCTTCCCAACAAGGTGCATGCCGGAGACGTGTTTACGCGCAGTGAGAACAATTAAATTCCCGAAAACTGGCCACCAACGGTCTCCTGCTTTTTCTAGTGCGGATTTTTCCCCCGTTGCTTCTTTCGGGTCAATACCGTAGACGCCGTATGCGCCACCCTCTGTCGCAAGACCCGCGCGCAGGAGTTGCGCCTTTGCGGAACTAACCGAGCAGGGACAAATATCTTCGGGAAGAAGGGGCGGGACAAAGGCAAGTTTTCTTCTTAGAGCCCAAGGGCCACGGCTATTGAAAAACGTGACAACGAGGAGTCCCTCTGGAGAAAGAACGCGAGAAATCTCAGAAAGAACTGGGGCACTGTTTGCGTGCCTATCTAGGCCGTGCGGCCAAAGGACAAGGTCGATAGATTCACTTTCTAGAGGAAGAGCGGTCTCTTCACACAAAATCATAGAGACATCGTTATCACGAACTAACGGAGCTCTGTCGGAAGCGAGAATTCTTAGTGCGGCTTTTGTCTGAGAGAGCGCGGCGATGCTCGGTACACCTAATTGCAGAGCCGAGTCCGAAGGCGTGGCTGCAAAGCGTTTAAAGGCATGCAATTGCCACGCAGCATCGGTTCTCCCAGCGGGAGTGTCGAAATACTCGAAGCGACTGAGGCGGTTAGCCATAGTGTGCCTCTTCCTAGCGTGGGAAGCCACCCATTCCAGGGGGCATTCCTCCCATCCCAGGGAAGCCTCCACCCATGCCACCACCAAAGGAGCGCATGAGGCGCGCAAGGCCTCCTTTTTTCATCTTCTTCATCACGTCGCGCGTCTGCTCAAATTGCTTTAAGACGCGGTTAACTTCCTGCACAGAGACGCCAGCGCCTGCTGCGATACGACGTTTGCGACTTGCTTTAATAATATCGGGATTGCGTCTCTCGTAAGGCGTCATTGAATTAAGAATGCCATCAGTGTGACGAATGGAGCGCGCGGCAGCATCTTCGTTTACGTGAGAAGCCGCTTCTTGGAACTGCGCAGGGAGTTTATCGATGATGCTTGAGAAATTTCCCATGTTTTTCACTTGAGAAATCTGTGCTCGGAAGTCTTCCAAGTCAAAACGGTTTCCGCTCTTAAACTTATCGGCTAGTTTCTTTGCCTGCTCGACATCAACTTTCTTCGTGACATCTCGCACAAGAGAGACAATGTCTCCCATGCCAAGGATGCGTCCTGCCATCTGTTCGGGGTTAAATGGCTCGAAACCATCGAGTTTTTCTCCCGTGCCCACAAACTTAATGGGTTTGCCGGTAACCATGCGAACAGAAAGTGCTGCGCCACCGCGGCTATCACCATCAAGCTTCG
The DNA here is from genome assembly GCA_964530715.1 of uncultured Sutterella sp. Taxonomy (GTDB): domain Bacteria; phylum Pseudomonadota; class Gammaproteobacteria; order Burkholderiales; family Burkholderiaceae_F; genus Duodenibacillus. The sequence continues at coordinate 12,523 of CAZHBC010000021.1, forward strand.
TAAGGATGACACCCGTAAGCGAGAGTCTCTCATCAAAGGCGTGAGCCGTGTTAACAGCATCTTGCCCGAGCATTGCGTCAACAACGAAGAGGGTTTCTGCGGGCTTTAAGAAGTCTGCGAGAGCAGAAACTTCTTCCATCATCGCTTCATCAATGGCAAGGCGGCCTGCCGTATCGACAATGAGTACGTCAAAGAAGTGGCGCTTTGCGTGATCCAAGGCCCGCGAGACAATGTCTAGTGGCTTTTCTCCAACGGTGCTCGGGAAGAACTCTGCTCCCGCTTGCGCAGAAACAGTTTTTAACTGCTCAATAGCCGCAGGTCTATAGACGTCAGCGGAAACCGTGAGAACGTGCTTCTTTGTGGTTTCAATGAGGTGCTTTGCAAGTTTCCCAGCGGTGGTTGTTTTACCAGCACCTTGAAGACCTGCGAGAAGAATGACAGCGGGCGGTTGAACATTAAGATGAATGCTCTGCTCATCTCGCGAGAGGTCTCCGCCAATAACCGCAGTGAGTTCTCTTTCTACAACGCCTACTAAAGCTTGTCCTGGGTTTAAGGATCCAATAACTTCTTGACCAAGAGCCTTTGCTTTGATGCGGCTTGTCAGTTCTCGAACAACGGGAAGTGCAACGTCAGCTTCTAGGAGTGCTAAGCGCACTTCACGAAGCATATCTCGTGTGTTTTCTTCAGTAAGTCTTGCTTGCCCTCGCATCGTTTTAACGACGTGAGCAAGTTTTGTCGTGAGGTTATCAAACATGGTCTTAAAGCCTGAGTGTACGTATGTTGAACCGCTCATCTACGCACGGTGAGACTTTCCTACAGGATATCCGTAGGAGACGGTTCAAAGATGGACAACATTCTAGCAATTGCACTACAAAATCCCGTTCGGGTAGGGAGTCTTTGTGGCGCATGCTACACACGAGAGAGCGAGGCTAACGCTTTCTCAAGACGCTGACACAAAATCTTAGTATTGGGCGACAACCAATATGTGTCAAGCGGCATCGGCTGAGGCTTGTCAAGCCTAGGTCTACAAGGTTTTTGGGCGACGGAGAGAGGCTGACATACACGCGGAAAACAGAAATCGAAGAGTGAGTTGATAATGTAGGCAGTAGTTGATAGAAACCGCAAATTATGTGGAGCGTGCTACGATATTCGATGAGGGAAAAAAGGAATCTATTTTGTGTAGAAAACCTCAATGCAGAGCACCAAAGAGGTTGGCCCTAGACGCTTCTTCGGGAAGATTCCTTAAGAGAAATTCCTGAAGGTTTAAAAAGACAGCCTCAGGTTTTTGATGCACAATGCGTTTCTCATAGAGAAAAACAAAAGTTAAGAGTGGGAGTGAAACTTTCGAATGCAAGAAGGCTTTCCATTAGCTTGGGCTGCAGCATTCCTGTACGTGGTTTACGGGGTGCTGA
>CAZHBC010000022.1:0-8723 GCA_964530715.1 uncultured Sutterella sp.
CCGAGAGTGCTTCACGAACTTCGTCGAGTTTAAAAGGCTTGATAATCGCAATGATGAGTTTCATAACTTTTGTCCGTCGGTTTTCACTTAATGGCAATCGGAAAGGAGCATAACCTTCTCGCCTCAATCACGCAAGAATGCGGCGAGCCTCCGTGTAGTAACGTTTATCGGTTGCTTCTCCCATGGAGAAGGTTTTGCGTGGGAGAACACCATCCGTTTCTACGCCACCAAAGAAATCGCCCTTCTCAATCTTAGAGAGAAGGAAACCCAAACTATCGGGAGCGGCAGCAAGCCTCCGTAAAGAAGCCTCTCCATGAATGTAATCGAGTTTTGCCTCGGGGAAATCGGGAAGGATACGATCTAAAGCATTCTGTAACGCTGCAACAGGTAGCGACCCAAGGCTTGTGCTAAGAAGGATTTCTCCACTTTTTTCTCCTGCAACCCATTGAATGCTATGCGTTGCGGTGCCAATGGGATTTTTCTCTGAGAGTTTTCCAAGGAGTTCTTCTGGGTTTACACCGCGAACAATTCTATGGATTGGCTCAAAAACTAAGGAAGCATCGGCAATGTTGCCAAGTTCTACCATCGCAAAACGTGCTGGGTGCAAAGCGGCCTTCTCCCAGCCGATTTTCTCTTTAATTTCTTCGAAAGCAGTCTTCGCTGTCGCAAGCGAATGGTTACCGTCTCCCACGCAGTAAAGAAGCGGGGATTCTTTTCCAACGCTTTGCTCCCTTTCGTAAGAAGCGATAGCCTCTGTGAAGACTTTTGCATCATCCGCTGCAACAAGACGCCCCACAAGATGGCCTCCATCGAGCATCAATTCCCTCTCATAGAGTAGCGGGAGACTCTCCTTTTTCTTCTCGAGAGACCCTAAGAGTTTATCTTCCCTATCGTCAGCAAGAAGCAAGACGTGAGAGAGTTCCAAACTTGCCCCACGGCGGATTGCTAGCCGCGGTGGAATTCTCGAAGTAACGGTTCTTTCCGTAGCACGAATCGCCTTTTTGGTTCCAGCGGCAAAGTCATACTGCTCTAAATCAATAACCCCTACTACGCCACGGCGCACTGCACCTGTGGAAAGGGTTCTTTCTACGTAGACAAACCCGGAGCGGGCGGTGGCAAAAATACCTTCCTTAAGGTAGCGCTCCATCGCGCTGTGAATTCTTTTGATACGTGCGGCCTCATCCTTCCCGAGCCAAACCTCGGGATAGACAAGATTTAAAGTGCTCGGCTGCTCTCCAACTAAAGCACAAACCTTCTCCCAATACTCTGGTTCACTTGTGAATTGATCACAAGCGATAACGGACCAAACGGGATTCTCTGCCTCCTTGGGAAGCAAAATATCAAACGGGAGAAATGCGGACATGTCAACCTCATTCATAGAGCAAAAGCGTTCGGCATTTTAGCGAGGAAAACACTAATTCCCCACAGGAAGCAATCTCAAGGAAGCAGTCGCGGAAAAACGCTACAACTTCCCCAAGAGAAGAAACGTTTTGAACACTTTTCTAGTGAAACCACCCCCTACTCTCCCAAAAACAGCTTTCTTATTTCCGCAACTGTTCATTTTTATATTTATACGATTTGATATTAAACACTCTGTATTTTCATGTATACTGCGAGGACATTTCGTTTTTACATTGATAATTCATATATTTTGCGGATAAGGCACTCTTTCCCATGGATTTCAAACTAACGCATAAACAGTTCAATCTCTTAACAGCCCTGGCCGCATCGCAACAGGCTCTATCGCAACGAGAACTTGCTAAGCGCTCAGGCTTTTCTTTAGGAACTGCCAATAGGATTCTCTCTGAACTCACCGAGGCGGGGCTCGTAAAAGACAATCGCATCAGCGACGAAGGGCTCCTTGCCCTTGAACCATTTAGAGCCAAGCGCGCGATTTTCCTTGCCGCTGGCTTCGGAAGCCGCATGGTGCCTGTCACTCTCAATACACCAAAGCCTTTGGTTCGCGTCAATGGGAAGCGCCTCATCGATGGCTTATTGGATGCGGTTCTTGCCGTTGGTATCACGGATATCACAATTGTGCGTGGTTACCTCGGGGAGCAATTCGATCAATTGCTCTACAAATACCCGATGATTCGTTTTCTTGAAAACCCTGTTTATAACGAAGCAAACAACATCTCTTCTGCGCTCGTTGCCAGGTTTTCTCTTGCAAATGCCTACGTTCTTGAATCAGATCTTCTTATCAAGAACCCGGGAATCATCCGTAAGTACCACTACAGTTCAGATTTTCTTGGCATTCCGAAAGAACGTAGCGACGATTGGTGCTTCACGGTAAAGAACGGCATCATCACCGAGGAAAAATTCGGAGGCCTTAACTGCTCGCAGATGGTAGGCATCTCCTACTGGAATGCCGAGGATGGCGCAAAGCTTTCTGTTCACCTAAAGGAAGCTTACGAGAGACCTGGCGGAAAAGAACGCTACTGGGAGCAAGTTCCTCTTTGTGACTTCAAAGATGACTACAAAGTTGAACTGCTCGAATGCGCGGGGGACGACATCACCGAAATCGATACCTTCCGCGAACTTTGCCAGATTGACAAGTCCTACGAAATTTAAAAATTAAAAAACTTAACACCCAGAAAAGTCCTATGGAAGAACCACAACTTAAAAGAGCCCTAAATCCACTAAACGTTTGGGCACTAGCCTTTGGCTGCATCATCGGCTGGGGATCTTTTATTAACCCCGGGAAGAAATTCCTCTTTAACTCGGGAGCCGCAGGAACGGCCATCGCGATGGTCATTGGCGCCATCATCATGGTCATCATCGCCTTTAATTACGCCTACATGGTTCCCAAGTACCCAAAGGCAGGTGGTCAATTTACCTTTGCAAAGATTTGTTTTGGCCGCGTTGCCGCCTATTTCTGTGGCTGGTTCCTAGTGGCTGCGTATCTGACGAATGTACCCATGAATTCGACAGCCATTGGTCTTATTGTCGATGGTCTTTTTGGCCCTGTGCTGAAATTTGGTTTCAGCTACACCATCGCTGGCTTTGAAATCTACATGGGAGAAATGCTCTTTGCGATGGCAATCCTTGTGCTCTTTGGTGTATTTAACATCAAAGGGGTGCATGTAGCAGGTGTCATTCAAACTATCCTTGCCTTTTCGCTTGGCGCCTCGGTTCTTATTCTCACGATTGCCGCCATCGTTAGTGGCATTGCCACTCTAGATAACACAATCCCCATCTGGGGTTTTGATAAGGCTGCTGCCGTTGCCGCTTCTCACGCAGGCACCTACACGACAATTGAAACCTTTGCGCACACGGGATCCGTGCAAATCTTTGGTGCGGTTCTTGCGACCCTTGCCATTGCCCCTTGGGCTTATGTCGGATTTGACACGATTCCCCAGGCCGCAGAAGAGTACAAGTTTTCGCCCACGAAGGTGAGTTTCATCATGATTGTTGCGATTGCCTTTGGGTGCTTTGTCTACGTTGCCAATAACACAATCACTGCAGCGGCTCTTACCGATTGGCCAGAACGCATCATCAATAGCGAAAAAACGCCTTGGCTCTTACTTGCTGCGGCAGAAAGATTACTTGGCGGCTACGGTAAAGTCATCGTCGGCATCGCTGTCTTTAGCGCCGTACTCACAGGCATCATGGGCTTTTACATGGCAGCTTCCCGCTTAATGTATTCCATGGCTCGCGACGGCTACCTTCCCGCTCCATTTGCGAAGGTTGACCCCGTGCACAAGACGCCGAAAAACGCCCTTCTCTTTTGCATAGTCATTTCTCTTTCGGGACCTATCTTAGGGCGTGAAGCCTTGGGGTGGTTCGTCGACATGTGCGCCATAGGGGCCTCTATCGGCTTCCTCTTTACCTGCCTTGCGACACACGTGACAATGCGCAAGAACGGGGAGTCCTCCTTCTGGCTCTCTGTGGCTTCAATTCTCGGAGCCGCGTTCTCGCTTTTCTTCATTGTCCTGCAACTCATTCCAATCCCAGGGCTCGACTTCGTCCACTTCTGCGATGAGTCGTATTGTCTCTTAGTTGTTTGGATTGTGATTGGCGTTGGCTTTTACATTGCTAAATTCGGTCTAACCGTTCGTTAAAGAAATTACCCCTTCCTTTTGGGCTCGAGGCTACGTAGTAGTAGCGCTCGAGCCCGCTGTTACTTCCGACTTTTTTTAAGGGGATGTCTTCGAGCCCTAGCGGGATTTCCTCTGCGGCGGAAAAGAAAAAATTCAGCACCTTTTGTTTCAAAAAAGCACACTTTCATTTAGCCAAGCCCCCTTGGCTCTGTTAAAGTTCGCGCGTTTTGGTTAGTCTTTTTCGCTTCCGTACTATGACAGAAGAGAACATTTTTAAAATTCAAACTGAGATTCTTGGCGAAGCACGCTTTGACTCCAACTTGGCTAGCGGTGTCTATCCCAAGTCTCACACGGTGCTCCTACATCTTCCTGACGACTTTGCAAAAGACGCTGGCGGATACAACGATTGCTTATTTGAAGCCGCAGGCCCTCACGAGAGGCTTTTCTTCGATCCGAAGCACACCCGTAGTGCCATCGTTACTTGTGGTGGCCTTTGCCCAGGATTAAACGACGTTATTCGTTCTATTGTTTTGGAATCCCACTACGCCTACGGGGCAGATGACATTTTGGGTTTCCGCTTTGGGCTGGCTGGCTTTATTGAAGAAAAAGGTTTCACCCCTGTTGTTCTTCGTTCCTACGACATTGGGAACATCCATCACTTCGGCGGGACAATTCTCGGGACCTCCCGTGGTTCTCAACCGATTCCTCGTATCGTTGACCGGCTCTTAAAAGAACACATCGATATTCTTTACGTTATCGGTGGTGATGGGTCGATGAAGGCAGCAATTGCGATTAAAAATGAAATCGCAAAGCGCGGACTTCGGATCGCTGTTATCGGCGTGCCAAAGACAATTGATAACGACATCAACTACGTTCCGAAGTCTTTCGGCTTTGACACAGCCGTTGAGAAAGCAACTGAGGCCATCGAATGTGCACATGCTGAAGCCATGGGCTGCAACAACACGATTGGTCTCGTGAAACTCATGGGCCGTGAGTCAGGCTTTATTGCCGCTCAGGCTGCCCTCTCGATGCGGGATGTGAACTTTGTCCTTGTCCCTGAGCTTCCCTTCGAACTTGAGGGTAAGGATGGACTCCTAGAAGCTGTCTACAAACGCATCTCCACACGCGGACACGCCGTAATTGTTGCGGCAGAAGGCGCAGGTCAACATCTCTTGCAAGGGACAGGTAAGTATGACCTCTCTGGCAATATTGTCTTAAGTGATATCGGGGCATTCCTTAAAGATAGACTTAAGAAATTCTTTGCAGAAAAGGGCACCGATCTCACCATCAAGTACATTGACCCAAGTTACATCATCCGCTCCGTTCATGCGAACACATCGGATGCGGCCTATTGTGGTCAGCTTGGGCAACACGCAGTGCACGCCGCTATGGCAGGGCGCACGGGTGTTGTGGTCTCTGAAATCATGGATAAGTTTGTTCTTGTTCCGCTTGAACTCGTCACGGCAAGACGCCGCAAGATGGATCCTAAGAGTGAACTCTGGAGAAGCGTGCTTGAAAGCACGGGGCAGTGGACCGTAAAGGGCATGAGGTCTCTCGACTAATCCCTAACAAAAACCACAGCTTTCAATCAAGGCAGAATCCCTTGGGTTTTGCCTTTTTTGATGCTCAAAAATGGCAAAATCTCCATCGTAATGGCGAAATTCGTACTGTTTTTCTCCATCGTAATGGAGAATTCTTGAGATTTGGGTGTAGCAGTTTTTTTCGACACTCGTTTTCAATATCCGCAATGTGCGTACGTTCTAAACGCCGAGGAAGACATTAACATTCTCATGATTGGTCCAAGTTAACTTGCTGTGCGTGCCATGCACGACGCGTTTGGCTGAGATAAATAATCCATACTTAAGCCAAAACGGCCCGCACTGTTTTTCATTTGCGGTTTTTTCGTCTTTGGAGGATTTGCGTGGAAAAGAATGAAGTTAAGGGGCAAGCCTCAGGCGTCTATCCTCTTTTTGAAAATTTGCCCATATCCGTTTTATCCGAGCGACTTTCTGTCTATGGAGAAATCTTTCATGCGATTCGAGCGCGACGCGAACTTGATTTAAATAAAGAGCGCCACATCCTTGTTAAAGACAACATTGCCGTTGGCGGCTTTACGACAACAGCGGGTTCTCGGGCGCTTCTTCACTTCACTCTCCCGCAAAACCCAGCCATCACAAAACTTATAGCTGCAGGGTACGACATCTTTGGGAAAACAAATCTCACGGAGTTTGCTGGATTCTTAACAACAAATCGGATTATCGAGGGATACTCGTCAGTCGGTGGCTTTGGAAAGAACCCCCATGGGAACTTCGCATGCGGCGGATCAAGTTCAGGTTCCGCCATTGCCGTAGCAGCAGGTCTTTGCGATGCTGCTCTCGGAACTGAAACGAAGGGATCTTTAATGATTCCTGGGCTGCGGAATGGCGTCTTCGCATTTAAGCCAACCGTCGGGTTGATTTCAAGACGAAACGTCGTTCCGATTTCGCACAATTTCGATACGATTGGCATCCTTGCTCGGTCAATGAGTCTTATTCTCGAGATGCTTCCGGTCCTTGCTGGGGAGGATTCAGAAGATTTTCAAACTGAAGTGGCGTCTCAAATTGACCTTACCGCTCTAGCCGCACCAACAAAGCGGATTCGCATTGGTGTGCTTCAAATCGCAGGGGACTCAAAGCTCGATTCTGAAAGCGAGGAGCTCTTTAAGAGTTTCTTAGAGAAGGCAACGAAAATGAATATCGAGTTCGTCCCAGTTATAGCGACAAATCCAAAAGAAGATTACGAACTCATCACGTCTGTGGATTTCGCGCGAGAAATCGATGCGCTCTTAAGTCGCTATGCAACGGGGAACGTTCCTGGCTCTTTTGCTACTTTATGTGAGTGCTATGAGAGAGACCCAACACTGCGACCCTTTGGCATGAATCGCCTGCTTCTAGCCAAAAAACTTTCTTCTGAGGTGACGAAGGCAACCTATGACGAGAAAGTGAAAGAAACTGTTTTTGGAAACCGAGAGGCGATTTCTCAGTTGTTGAAAGCAAATCGCGTTGATGTATTACTTAACGTTGGTTTTATCCCGTGGTGGGCACTTTCTGGCGCCCCCTCTTTGGCAATGCCTATTGGAAAGAAAGTAAGTGGAGAACCTGTGGGCGTGATGCTCGGAACGGCGTTCACTGAGGACGCTAAGTTACTGCGCACGGGACTCGCCTTAGAGAAGATCCTTCGCAATAACTCAAACTAAAAATTGCTTTTCGTTATTTTGTAAAAATGGCAAAAATCAAGAAATCTCCATTATAATGTCGAAAAACATACAAGTTTTCGACATCACAGTGGAGATTTCTTGAATTATGGGACTAATCCATCGTAGCCTTACAAAAATACTGCAAGAAATAAGACCCCCAAAAGCCATTGTGATATTTGGCCCGAGACGCGTTGGAAAAACGACACTGCTTCGGCAAATTAGCGCCACTATCGATGCAACGTGGTTCACGGGTGACAGTGCGCAAGATATCCGTACACTAAACATCCCTGCTACCGACGATCTGAAAGGTTTCTTGACGCGCTTCAAAGCTATCGTTATCGATGAAGCGCAACGTATCCCGGACATTGGGCTCCTACTAAAACGGCTCGTCGATATTAATGAAACACTGGAAAACCCTGTGGCAATTTACGTAACGGGCTCTTCGAGTTTTGACCTCGCGCGCGGCGTTAAGGAAACGGCGCTTGGTCGTATTCGAGAATTTGAACTTGGCGCTCTATCCTGTGAAGAACTTGCCAACGAAACAAGCTGGGGTACCCTTGGCCAAAACATTCGATGGCATCTGATTTACGGGATGTATCCAGAAGTTTGTACGAATCCGCAATCGGCGAAAGATATCCTTTTGAATCACTGCAACTCGCTACTTTACAAGGAGATTTTCACCTTAGGCGGAATTCGCCTTAACGACAAATTTGAACATCTCGTTCAGTACTTAGCGTACAACATCGGTTCCGTCATCAGTTACGACAACGTGAGTCGCGAGGTAGGACTTAACAAAGGCACCGTTGCAGAATACGTGCGGTTACTTGAGCAAAGTTTCATCGTACGTTGCTGCCCCTCTTACGCAAAGAATCTCAGTAACGAACTAAAGAAAGGAAAGAAAATCTATTTTTGCGACAACGGGATTCGGAACGCAGTAATCAACGACTTCTCACCGATTGCCACCCGCCAAGATGCTGGTGCTCTTTGGGAGAACTTTGTGTTCACAGAACGACTTAAATTCCACGGTCTGAAAAGAGATTACTCAAAAATCTATTTCTGGAGGACCTCCGAAAGATCACCGCATGAAATTGATTTCATTGAAATTACAGACGGAAAAATGACAGCTCTTGAATGCAAACTTTCAGAGGAAAAGAGCGCAAAATTACCTCTCAGTTTTCAGCGGGCATACCCAAATTGTCCGCTATACACAATATCCCCAGGGAAAATCCAAAATCTTTGGAAAGAAAATGCGGAAAAATCAGTCGAAGAAAGCTGAGCTTTAGAGAACAAAAAACCCTGCAGTATCAGGGTCTGATGGTGCCCGGGGAGAGACTCGAACTCTCACGCTTTTAAGGGCGGAGGATTTTGAGTCCTCTGCGTCTACCATTCCGCCACCCGGGCAACGTGAAAGCGGAATTATACTGATTTTTTCAAAATGCGAATTTCAG
>CAZHBC010000022.1:8823-13760 GCA_964530715.1 uncultured Sutterella sp.
GACAACTAAGAACGAAAAATGAAGTAAACCGCACCAAGCATGCAAAGCGCTGCCCAAAGATAATCCAGCTTCAACGGTTGCTTCATGTAGAGAATTGCAAACGGAACAAAAACCGTGAGCGTGATAACTTCCTGCAGAATTTTCAGTTGCGCCAATGAAAGCTCCCCGAAACCGATGCGATTTGCAGGCACCTGAAGCATGTACTCAAAAAAAGCAATTGACCAACTGACAATCGCCGCAACGTACCAAGGGGAGCCCGAGAGGTTTCTCAAGTGTCCGTACCAAGCGAACGTCATAAAGCAATTTGAGAGCACCAAAAGAAAAGTCGTCTGAAAGACGACTGGAATAGATGAAAAAAACTGCATGATATTTATTTCCTAAGTTTTATTTTGGTCTGCACAGCACCTAAGAAGCTTTTCCTATCAACATGTTTCTCGATACGTTGTGTGCGAACCGCTTGAATCCATTCGTCAAGTCCTTTTCCAGCGATTTTGAAAGCCTCCGAGGTGATTTCTCTAAGAGGAACGAGGACAAAGGCGCGAGTAAGAAGACGCGGATGCGGTAGCTCTAGTTCCGCTTCTTCACTTGTGATATTTCCATAAAGCAAGAGATCTAAATCAAGAGTGCGTGGTGCATTGACAACGCCCTTTGGGCGGATGCGACCGTGTTGCGTCTCGATTTTCTGCAAAGCATGAAGTAACTCTCTTGCAGTAAGTTCCGTAGCAACAGAGATAACTGCATTTAGGTAATCATCCCCTGTGGCTTCAATAGGCTCTGTCACGTACAAAGAAGAAACTTCACAAAGCGTAGTTTTATCTAGCGCGGCAATTTCTGAGGCGGCCTCTTGAAGCGCTTTCTCTTTTTCTCCGAGGTTTGCACCTAGGCCGATGTACGCAAGGACGGGCCTTGTCGGACGACAATCAATTGTGCTTAACAATTAGGAGGCCTCCGAAGCATCACGAGCCGTATTGGGCTGTGAAGCTTCTTGTGTGGTGACGTCTAACTTCTTACTGCGTCTTCTAGAGGGGCGCCTTTTCTTTGGAGCGGGCGCTTCTTCGGAAGGAGGTGCTACTTCAGGCGTTGCACTTTCCTGAAGTCTTGCTTCTGCGTTCGTGCTCCTTCTTGTTCTACGCGGTTTACGCGGAGGAAGCTTTGAAGTCTCTAGTGCAACCATCGCTTTGCGCGCTTCGACGTCAGCGGCAACAAATTGCTTCCACCACTCGACCTGCTCATCACTTACATGGCCAAGTTGATTGCGCAAAAGCATAAAGTCAAAAGCAGCGCGATATTTCGGATGCTCTATAAGGGTGTAAGGATTCTTTCCCGAACGCTTCTCAAACCTCAGTTGCAGTAACCAAATCGTCTGCATATCCGTGATAAAGCGATTCTGGACAACAAAGCCTCTTGCCTGATTGGCAATCACATCCTCTGTTGCCCGTAAAAGGGCTAGAGGACGCGTCATCTTTGATTTTGCCTCGTAGGCTTCCCAACGTTTTCTCACCTGAGGCCACAAAAGCGTTGCAAAAAGGAATGATGGAGAAATCTTCTTACCAATGGCAATACGTTCATCCGTGCGATGCATCGCAAGCATCAGGAATTCTTCTCCCTGCGGTTCTCCTAAGATGACATCCAAAATCGGCAGTAGCGGATGCAAGAGGTTGCTCTCCCGCATATCGCGTAGGCACTTTTCCGCTTTCCCGCAATTAAAGAGCTTCATCATCTCATCGAAAAGCCTTGCGGCGGGAACGTTTCGGAGTAAATCGGCCATCTCAGAAATAGGCTTACGGGTCGCTTTATCGATAGAAAATCCCAACTTTCCTGCGATACGAATTGCTCGCATCATGCGCACAGGATCTTCTCTGTAACGCGCCCTGGGATCTCCAATAATCTTCAGTGTGCGATTCTTTAAATCCTTAAATCCGTCGTGATAATCGAAGACTTCCTCTGTCATCGGATCGTAGTAAAGGGCATTGACCGTAAAGTCGCGTCTTGCCGCGTCCTGCCACATGGGACCAAAAACATTGTCACTAACAACACGGCCCTCAGCGTCCTTACGAACCCCTGCCGCATCGAGAGCCCGAAATGTCGAACATTCGATAATTTCAGAACCAAACATCACATGCACAATCTGAAAACGGCGTCCAATGATAAGAGCCCTTCTTTGCGTGCGTTTAACTTCTGAGGGTGTTGCATCTGTTGCAACATCAAAGTCCTTGGGACGAACCCCCAAGAGGAGATCTCGAACGGCGCCCCCGACGATATAGGCCTTGTAGCCATATTTCTGCAATTGTTCGCATGTGCGTTTTGCCTGCCAACTCACGAGTTTGGGGTCAATACCGTGTTCTTCTCGCTTTAAAACCCGAGGTTCCCGATTAAAGGTCTTGGGTTTAGCAGGGCAAAGTTTACGAACAAAATTTTTAACGCAATCAAACATTCACTAAATACCTAAAACTTCTCGAATCGCATTGGCTCGCGAATTTTCTTCTTTTCCATAGAGCCAAAGCGTCTTCCAGCCTCGGAGTTGCGCCAGAGCCAAGAGGGCATCATCTGGATTGGTGGCAACACAAACGCCGCCCGTCGCATCAACGTAATCAAAAAGCGGCTTGTCGTTTAATGAGTCCGAGTAAAAGTGCATCTTCTTAAAGCTAATGCCGCATTCTTGCAGGTATTCGCGCACAAAGAGCACTTTATTGGAAGCAAAACTGTTGGGGCCCTCAAGGCGCCCTAAGAATTCCCCTGCACTATCCATAGCTGGTTTTGCGCAGAGCACTGCATCGATACCGAAGAACTCAGCAATCGGGTGAACAAGATAGGCATACGTCCCCGAGCAGATCGCTGTGCGATCCCCTTTATCCTTATGCGACTTCACTAAAGAGAGAGCCTTCTCTGAAACGTGTGGGGCAACTTTTTCGCAGACAAAGTCTTCGCGCCACGCGTCTAACTTGCGGCGCGGAAACTTCGCAATGAACTGCATCTGAAAACGACTAAAAGCATTCGCATCTAAGGTGTGCTTTTCATAGTATTCGCAGTAAAGAGGCTTTAAGGGCGCAAAAGCTTCTCGTGGGTTAAGACCCGCTTTCCCCGCCACATAGTTAATCCATCCCCACTCACAATCGAATGGCAGTAGCGTATGGTCTAAATCAAAAATGACTAAGTCCACAGGGACCCCCGCTGCGAGATGTACTGCAAAAGAAGAGGAAGCGTCACTTTTCTTTTCTGCTCCATCGCATAAGCGTCAATGCCATCGAGTAGCGCTCGAAGACTACGCATATCTCTTGGACAGTGAGCGGCAACCCAGTGCGTAACTTCTTTATCGAGCTCGATACCACGGTCATGTGCTTGACGGACAAACTCCCTGGCGGCACTTTCATCGTCAAGATAACGGAGTTCAAAAACAAGCCCCCAAGCGAGGCGGCTTCGGATATCTTCTCGGATTTTTAATTCTCGAACTGGTGCGTGGCCTGCGATAAGAAGTCGTGTCTCGGGATTGGAACGGACAGCATTCATAAGAGCAAAAAGAGCCTCTTGCTCTTCGGCCGTCAGGGATTCGACATCATCTACCGTGTAGATTGAAGTCTCCTGATTAAAGGTCGGAACTCGGCCTATCTCCTTTGGCGTAACGGCTTTAATTAAATGCGTGCAACCACAACCGTGACCGCCCCAAAGGTAGAGAAACTGAGGACCCTCTCCTTTAATAAAGGCTCGAACTGACGCAACCGCCTCGGCATTTTCACCGATGACAAAGTTATCAAGCGTCGGCTCTTGCGGCGCCGAAAGGCCTAGAGAAAGCTGCTGTGGTGTATCCATCACGGACAATCGAATTCAAGTCCCAAAGTCAGTAAAGAAAACTCGCAGAAAATATGGCTTCGGTTAAAATGACGCCAACCCGCGAGAGCAGGCGCGATTTTACCGCGAATACTTTTCTTTTTTCTTCTTTTTTTCTATAGGTCTAACACCATGTCGGAACTGTCCTATGCCGCCGCCGGCGTTTCTATCGATGCAGGAGACGAGCTTGTTGAACGAATCAAACCTGCAGCAAAACGTACGATGATTCCTGGCGTTCTTGGATCCATTGGCGGATTCGGAGCCCTCTTTGAAATTAGTAAAGAATACAAAAATCCCGTCCTTGTCTCGGGAACCGATGGTGTCGGCACGAAACTCATGCTTGCCTTCGCCCTTAATCGCCATGACACAGTTGGGCAAGACTTGGTGGCCATGAGCGTTAATGACATTCTTGTACAGGGTGCAAAACCCGTCTTCTTCCTTGACTACTACGGTTGCGGGAAACTCGACGTCGAGACCGCTACACGTGTTGTGACAGGCATTGCAAAGGGTTGCGAAATCTCAGGTTGCGCCTTAATCGGTGGAGAAACCGCCGAGATGCCTGGGATGTACCCAGCGGGAGAATACGACCTTGCAGGCTTTGCAGTTGGCATCGTGGAAAAGGATGCGATTATCGATGGTTCGACAATTCAACCTGGAGACGTTGTCCTAGGGCTTGCAAGTTCTGGTCCCCACTCTAACGGCTTTTCTCTTATCCGCAAAGTTGTTGAAGTTTCCCATACACCTTGGGATATGCCTTTTGATGGCGCAACTCTCGCGGATAGAGCCCTGGAGCCAACTCGCATCTACGTGAAGAGCACCTTGGAGGTGATGAAGACTGTCACCATTAAAGGCATGGCTCACATCACTGGCGGCGGTCTTCTTGAAAACATTCCTCGCGTTTTGCCCGAAGGCACGCAGTGCGTAATTCACGCAGACTCTTGGAAACGCCCTGCCATCTTCGATTGGCTCGAGAAGACAGGCAACATCAGCCACAACGAAATGCACCGTGTCTTCAATAACGGTATCGGTATGGCCGTGATTGTCGCGAAGGAAGACCTTGCAAAGGCAAAGGCCGCTTTTGAAGCGCAGGGTGAAACCGTTTATGAAATCGG
>CAZHBC010000023.1:0-9794 GCA_964530715.1 uncultured Sutterella sp.
GGTTGATTTTCCGCTTGCCACTCCTCCCGTGAGACCAATGATGTAAGCCATGCGTAGAGCCTTCTTTGAGAAAAAAGAGATGAGGAATTTCTCTAGAGAGAGACTATAACAAAAACGCCCAAGCGTTTAGGCTCTAGGGCGTCTTCGGTGTTCGATTCGGGCTTCGAACATTATGAAAAATTTTGGTCGGGGTGAGAGGATTCGAACCTCCGACTCCTGCGTCCCGAACGCAGTACTCTACCAGGCTGAGCTACACCCCGAAAACTCGCAAAAAAGAACTAAAAACTTCTCTCTACCGCGAGGGTCAGGAACTTTATCAGAGAATCACGAAATTGTCCAACGGGAAGCCTTTCAATTGCAGTTTTTCCGAGGGCTACTTCTTCTCTTGCTTTCTTTAGACAAAGTTCTAAGGCGTGCGTTTTTTCGATGATTGCGTGTATCGCTTTAAAGTCGCCTTCGCCCTTCTTTATTGCTTCGCGAATTGTCTCGCGATCCTCTTCATTTGCGCCTTGCATTGCGTAAAGAAGGGGGAGTGTCACTTTCCCTTCTCGAAGGTCAGCGCCGATATTTTTTCCCGTGCGAGCGGCATCTCCTGCGTAGTCCAAGATGTCGTCAGCAATCTGAAAGGCATTTCCGAGACGAAGCGCGTATTCCGTGCAAGCCTTTTCTGTTTCAGGCGTTGCCTCTGCAATCGCCGCTGCCATACTTGCCGCCGCACAGAATAGGCAGGCAGTTTTCCTCTCAATCACAGCAAAATAATCCGCTTCCGTGATATCGGGGTCATGTGCATTTTTTAGTTGCAGAACTTCCCCTTCACTTAAGCGGTTAGCCGCGTAGGAAAGAGCCTCCATGACGCGAAGGTTCCCCGCGCGAACCATCATCTGAAAAGAACGGGTGTAGAGGAAATCTCCCACTAGTACGGCTTCAGCGTTTCCCCATTTTGCGTTAGCTGTGGGTCTACCGCGACGCATCATGCCCTCGTCGACAACATCGTCATGCATAAGGGTGGAGGTGTGAAGGAGTTCAATCACAGCGCCTAAGTAATCGGCTTTTTTCGCGTCTGCTCCCATGGCGCGCGCCATGAGGATAAGAAGCGCAGGGCGCATCCTCTTACCCCCTGCGCTTGTGATGTATTCGGCGATTTCCTGAACGTGCCCAACGCAACTTTGTACCTCTGTTGCGATGATGCGCTCAACCTCTCGCATATCCTCTGCAATGGGTGCGAGAGCAAGACGCATGTTTTCTTTCTGTGGATTGGATTCTGTCATGCGGATTGTTCTTTTCTATAAGGCTTTTTAATTTGAGATTGAAGGATACAACGGCTTTTTTCTTCCTGCCAATGTGCTCCCTTCTGAGAGCTCCTTCTTACGGATTACGATTCTTCGTGATTCGGTTTGAATTTTTGAGACTTTTTCAGGATTTTTTGGAAAAATCTCCTCGCTTTCAGTCGTATAATGCGGCAACAGTTCGTGGGTTCAACCTTGTTTGCCACGGTTTAGTGGCATCTAATGCGTTGGCCTACGGTTTTTTTGTAAGTTGAGTTTTAGCATGAACGAGCAATACGTAAAAGCATCTCTAGAAGAAGCAAGAGCAGGGCTTGATGCCTTGATTGCTAATGACACGGTGATTTGCAAGATTGCCGAAGCAGGCCACATCATCGCGCAAAGCCAACGCGAAGGGGGATCGACCTATTCGTGTGGTAATGGCGGAAGCCTTTGCGATGCGATGCACTTTGCCGAAGAGATGACGGGGCGTTACCGTAGTAATCGCCTTCCGTATCGTGCGGCCGCAATTGCCGATGCTTCACACATGGCCTGTGTCTCCAATGACTTTGGGTACTTGGATGTGTTTTCTCGCTGGATTGAAGCCTTCGGGAAAAAAGAAGACGTTTTGCTTGCAATCTCAACTTCAGGGAAAAGTGCCAATGTGCTAAAGGCTGCTCAAGCGGCAAAGGCGCGAGGCATGAAAGTCATTGTTCTCACAGGACGCGATGGCACCGAGCTTTGCCAAATTGCAGATGTTGCGATTGTGACACCAGCGGGTGCATGGGCTGACCGCGTGCAGGAGCTACATATAAAGGTGATTCATATCTTAATTGAGCTCGTGGAAAGAGAACTTGCTCCCGAGAACTACACGGACTGAAAAAAGAGGATTTAAGGAAAAATCACCTTGCCAAAGGCGTGCAAGGTGAGGGTTGTTTTACTGTCGAGAGTTGGGTGCAATTCAATTCTCGAGTAAGTTGGGTAGAGCGAGAAGCAAAGAAAAGCTTTAAGCCGCCTTGGAGAATATTAGTTTTATGGAAAAGCGTATTCCTATCACAACGCGTGGTGCAGAACAACTGCGTGCAGAACTTGATGAATTAAAGCGGGTTAAGAGACCAGAGGTTGTCCGAGCCATCGCTGAGGCTCGTGACAAGGGCGATCTCTCGGAAAATGCCGAGTACGACGCCGCTAAGGAATTGCAGGGTCAGATCGAAGGCCGTATCGCAGAGATTGAGGGCAAACTCACGATGCTTCAGATTATCGATCCGAAGTCGCTAAATGCCGGAGATCGCATTGTCTTTGGTGCGACGGTTGAACTTGAAGACGAAGATTCTGGTGAGACAAAGACTTATCAGATTGTGGGCGACGATGAAGCGGATATTCGTCTTGGACGCGTTTCAATCTCTAGCCCCCTTGCTCGGGCGCTCATCGGCAAGTTCGAGGGCGATGAGGCGCAGTGCCCAGCTCCCAAGGGAGTGATTCACTACGCCATCGTAAGCGTCAAGTACGAGTAAGTCTTACACCCATCTGTAGATGGGGATCTAGCGTGCAACCTTTGCATGATTGCGTAGGACATAGTCGGAAAAAAGGGGAACAGTGAAAGCGAGTTCCCCGTCCCTTGGGGCGTAGACCACGCCCTTTTTTATGAGGGAAGAACGAATCGGGGAAATCTGGCTTTGTGTGAGCCCCGAAGTAGAAACAACATCCGAAATCGCAAAGGGCCCTTGTCCAAGGCTAGCAAGCGTTTTCACGAAATCAATTTCGCGGTGTGTCAGGCGATCAAAACGCACACGGAAGAATCCACTATCAAGGCTTTGGATGGTTTTGTCGTAGGCCTCTTTTAAAACGCTGAGAGTCAACGTGGGTTCTCCTGCGCAATTCCAAGCGTTGTAGGCCCATTCCTGAATAAAGAATGGATACCCCTCTGTTTTGCGGAAGATCTCATCAATTGCTTCCTCTGTTATGGAAGCCCCTCTTATAGCGAGGGGAGTAGCGACAGCCTCCTTAACCGCCTCTCGGGTCAATGCACCAATAGTAGGGTATAGAAAAAGCCTTTCTGCATAGGTTTTCGCTTCTGCAGCTTGGCGGGCGACATCAGGAAGACCGGCCCCGACTAGAACAACAGGAAGTCCCTTTTGCGACATTTTGTGCAAGGAAGCAATAATTGCAGCTAGGTCCTTTTCTGAGAGATATTGGATTTCATCAATAAGAAGAATCCATGCGGTTTTGTTTTTCTTTGCGGCCTGCCCAATGAGTTCAAACATATCCGCAAGGTCGTATTCGATATCGCCCGTATCGGCAACGCCAGGGTCGGAACTAATTGAGATTTCAAGGTCTTTGTACTTCAACCTTAGTGCCGCTGCAAAATTGCGAAGCGCACGCAGCCCCTTGAGCGCTATCTCTTTGGATTTTTCAGCCGTTGATAACCTTCGCAGGACTTTTCCCATCATAGGGTACAAAAGGTTTCCAAGCGACTCGCCTTCGGGGGATTCTATTTCGGAGACAATGAGGTGAGCCGCTTCGGCCTTTTCTCCAATGGCATTAAGTAGAACTGTTTTACCAACCCCGCGTAAGCCAAGAAGAAGATACGGGCGGCTCGGTAGCCCCAAAGAGGCCCTAAGACAAGACTCAAGAACGGCATTCAAAATATCGTCTCGTCCAGCAAGTTCGGGAGGCGGTGTACCTGCACCAGGGGCAAAAGGATTTTGAAGGGAGTCCATTTTGAAAAATTCCTTACAAAAAAGTCGCCAGAGAAAAATTAAGCATCTTCATAGTTTCATATACTGCTGTATATTAACGTATAGGAACGAATAATACAATATATAAACAATTTAAAAATACAGTAAGGGCGTAAGGGAAGTCAAAAAAAGACCTACATCCCCGCCAAACGGGGATATAGGTCTTAATGGTTAAATTTGACTTTGGTTAGTTTTTGCTCTCAGGCGCGTTCTCTTCGTCATCGCCTTGCACTTGAATGACAAGAAGCGGGACGTTGCCGCGAGATGCGATACGCATAGCCGTCGATCCCATCACAGCAGACTTTAAGCGTCCATAGCCGTGGCTACCCATGACGACGAGACCGAGTTTCTCGTTTTTTGCATAGGCGGCGATTTCATCTCCTGCGTTACCAGAGAGACCCACAGCCTGAGGTTTCACGCCCGCTTCTTCAAAGAGCGGAAGAAGCGGCGTCATCACTTCAGAGAATTCCTTCTTTTGCATCTCAGAGATTTCTTCTGGTGAGAAGGTCGGAAGTGTCATCCCAAAGATGTCAGGATAGACCGCCGAGGCATAGTCGTTAGCGACGTGAATAAGGAAGAATTCCGAATCCTTTCCAAAGAAGGCTAGGTTATCAAGCACATAGTGCACTGCTGCTTGGCCGTACTTGGAACCGTCAACAGCGATACCGATTCGAATCGATTCCGAGCGCGGAGCTGGTGCTTCGCGAAGAATCAAAACAGGAATCTTGGTTTCTTTTAGAACGCCATTTGTTACGGAGCCAAAAAGAAGACCCGCTAAGGCATTTCTTCCGCGAGAACCCATGACAATTAAGTCAGCGCCCATGCGGACGGCTTCTTTGGCAATTTGCTCTGCGGGGTTGCCCGCAAGGCTCATCTCAATGAGGTTTACTTTCTTCCCAGCGAGCATGCCACGAGCCTTAACGAAGATTTCTTCTGACTTATCGTCACAGTACCGTCTTGCAGCCGAACTAATCGGGTCGCCCGGGAGCGAATCAAAGACCGCTAGGAGCTCAATCGTCGGGTTGTCCCCAAAGAGGGAGGCACGCGAAGCGAGGAAAGCAAGAGAGTTTTCACTATAAGAAGAACCATCAATCGGAACTAAGATTTTCATTTACGTCTCCTTTAATAGGAAAGGGTACCTTTTTTAGTTTCTCAGACTGTGAATCGGTGCTGGGATTCTTCCGCCAAAGGCGACAAACCTTTCGGAATTTCCGCCTGGAACGCGAATAATGTTCGCCTCACCAAGTAGTCCACCGAAAACAGCCTTTTCTCCAATTCCCTTACCAGGAACTGGGATGACACGCACAGCGGTTGTCTTCGAGTTAATCATACCAATTGCAGCCTCATCTGCGATAAGTCCTGCGATAGTTTCTGCAGGGGTGTCGCCTGGAATTGCAATCATGTCAAGTCCCACGGAGCAAACACAGGTCATCGCTTCGAGTTTTTCAAGCGTCAAGGCGCCTGTGCGAGCAGCCGCTTCAATTGAGCTATCTTCACTCACAGGAATGAAGGCGCCCGAGAGACCACCAACGTGGCTTGACGCGAAGACGCCACCTTTCTTCACAGCGTCATTGAGCATCGCAAGAATGGCGGTTGAGCCAGGCGCACCAATCGAAGATAGGCCAAGTGTCTGGAAAATCTCTCCAACACTATCGCCAATCGCAGGGGTGGGGGCCAAAGAGAGATCTGCAACGCCGTAGGGGATTCCCATCCGCTCTGCTACGTCGCGACCAATGAGTTCACCAACTTTCGTAACCTTGTAAGCGGTCTGTTTGATGATTTCTGCAATTTCAGAAAGCGTCAATTTCCGAGACGCGTGGGCGATGGCACGCTCTAAGGCTTTATTTACGACACCAGGCCCTGAGACACCGACATCGATTACAACATCGGGTTCTCCTACGCCGAGGTAGGCACCTGCCATAAAGGGCACATCCTGCGGGATGTTGCAAAAGACAACGAGCTTCGCGCAACCGATACCGTCTCTGTCAGCACTCGCGGCTGCAACGTCGAGAATGCGTTTACCCATAAGGGCTACGGCATCCATGTTAATCCCTGAGCGTGTAGAACCCACGTTAATCGAAGAGCAGATGCGATCGGTTGTCGTCAGCGCCTCGGGGAGAGCATCGATAAGGTTACGTTCCCCCGGGGTGATGCCTTTTTCAACCAAGGCACCAAAGCCCCCTAAGAAGTCAACGCCAACTTCTTTTGCCGCTTCATCAAGAACCTTACAGGCTTTGACCATCTCATCGCGTGTGAAACCCGCACCAACGGTACCGATGGGACTTACTGAGATGCGCTTATTAACAACGGGGATTCCGTAGCGGTTACCTACGTCGTTACAGGTCTCAACGAGGCGACCCGCGTAGTGGGCAATCTTCGTGCGAACTTTCTTCTCAAAGGTTGCAAAGTTATCACTTGCGCAATCAAAAAGGTTAATACCGAGTGTGACGGTACGGACATCTAGGTGCTCGCTTCGGAGCATGTTAATGGTAGAAATGACTTCACGTTCTGTGAGCATGTTTTTCTTGGCTCCTTCTCTCTAGACGACCTGAATTCTATTAATGGCTTCAAAGACATCGCGGTGCTGAAGCGTGAGTTCTAGCCCCATGCTCGTAGCCTTTTCGATAAGGCGTTTGTGAATCCCAGCGATGTCTGCCTTTGCGGGAATCAGAACTTCGTAGACGAGCATGAAGTCCCCAGGCTGTGGTTGCATAGCGCGAAGCGACTCAATATTGATTTTTTCTTCTGCAAACATCGCAGCAAAGGTGCCAACGATATCGTTACGGTCACCACCGTAGACACTCACAACAAAGGGTTCTGTCGCATTGGACTTTGCTTCGGCAGGGGGTTCCCCTGGGTCCCAGACCTTGGCTGTAACGTGTAGGCCTGCTAGTTTCAGAGCAAGACTTAGACGGTCTTTTAAGATGCCGTTATCGAGGTCTGCGGGTTTTTCGATGATAAAAAGACTTGCGAATTGATTTTTGAGGTTTGACTGAGTCATCTCAGAGATGTTGCACCCAGCCTCCGTGAGCGTTTTACACAGAGCGGCAACAACACCAGGTTCATCAATTCCAAGTGCGCTTACGACGCAATAGGCAGTTTTCGTAGACATACAAATAGCGGCCCGTCCTTTTGCGGGCGGGCCTTCCTTTAATTTAGGTCAGTATGAGCAATCAATCGTCCTCGTCCTTGCGCTGGTACTTGCTGGCAAGTTCCTGCTGCTTCTGGTACGGGGCAGGTTGATAGGCGTAGAACTCAGCCGTGAAGACCGCAGCACCCTGCGTCATAGCATTGAGGCGTGCAGCGTAGCCGTCCATTTCCGCCAAAGGCATAATCGCGGAGATTTCCATCGTCGAGGCATTCGTGGAGGTGGTGTTGACAACCTGACCACGACGGCTTGCGAGGTCACCTGCAATGTCGCCCATTGCGGCAGCGGGCGCCGTGATTGTGAGTTTCACAATCGGTTCAAGCAATGTTGGGGCAGCCTTTTCAATGGCGTCCATCATCGCTTTGCGTCCCGCGCTTACGAAGGCAACTTCCTTACTATCTACTGGGTGTGACTTTCCATCATAGACGGTAACCTTCACGTCCTGCATTGGGTAGCCAGCGATGTAGCCCTG
Source organism: uncultured Sutterella sp. (assembly GCA_964530715.1). Classification (GTDB taxonomy): domain Bacteria; phylum Pseudomonadota; class Gammaproteobacteria; order Burkholderiales; family Burkholderiaceae_F; genus Duodenibacillus. Next base: position 7,621 of record CAZHBC010000023.1, read on the forward strand.
ATCGAGCACTTCGCGAACGCCCTTTTCCACTGCAGGGATGAAGTTAAAGGGAATTGCACCGCCCTTAACTTCGTCGACGAACTTAAAGCCTTCGCCGCGAGGAAGCGGTTCAACGCGTAAGTAGACTTCACCGAACTGTCCTGCACCGCCAGACTGCTTCTTGTGGCGTGCGTGCCCCTCGGCTTTGCCGCTAATCGTCTCGCGATAGGGAACGGAAGGTGCGCAGGTTTCGACTTCAAAGTTAAATTGTGCCTTCATGCGGTCTAAGACCGTCCTGAGGTGCAACTCAGAGAGACCCTGCAACATCGTCTTATTGAGAACGGTGTCAGTTGCGGTCTTAAGTGTTGGATCTTCGGCAAGCATCTTCGAGAGGACGTCACTCATACGGCCTTCGTCGCCACGGCGAGCGGGCGTGAGGTCGAGGCCGAACATGGGCTGCGGGAAATCCAAGGGTTTCATGCGCACATCGTAGTCAAGTAAGCTCGAGTGCAGGATGGCCCCATAGTGCATTTCATCAATCTTATTTAAGGCACCAATATCGCCAGGATTCAATTCATCGGTTTCGATGGTTTCCTTACCCTGAAGGATAAGGGGCTTATTGACCTTAATCGCTTTCTTCGAATCATCGATGTAAAGCGTGGAGCCCGGTTTAATCTGGCCCTGGTGAACGCGGAAGATACCAATCTTGCCAACGAACGGGTCACTGATGATCTTAAAGACGTGCGCGAGAACAGGCATCTGAGCAGAAGGTTCTGTTGCAACGGGAGTTCCGTCTGTTTTCTCAAAGAGAGAAACGTTTGCTTCCGCTGGAGACGGCAGGTGACGAATAATCACTTTCATGAAGTCACGAATACCGATGAGGTTCTTTGCACTGGTAAAGCAAACTGGAATGATGTGTCCTTCGCGCAAGGCCTTCGTAATCGGAGCGTGGAGGCTCGCGGGATCGGCATCTCCCTCTTCGAGGTAACGCTCCATCGTTGCGTCGTCAACCTCAACAACACGTTCGATAAAGGCGCGGTGCACGTCCGAGACACTCATGATGTCGCTTTCGCCATCTTCTGTGTTGTAGCAGTCGATGACGTGTGTCATCCCTTTTGTCGGGAGGTTAAGCGGAATCACAGCATCGCCAAAGGCTAAGCGCAACTGCGAGAGAACGTCCATGAGGTCAACGCCCGGGACGTCAATCTTATTGATGACAATCATGCGGCAAAGACCACGTCTTTCTGCCCAGTTCATCATGCGTTCTGTCATCAATTCAACGCCCTTGGTGGCGTCGACAACGATGACGGCTGTCTTAGCCGCGTCAAGCGCTGGCATGGACTGACCAACGTAATCGGGATACCCCGGTGTGTCGATAATGTGGATACGGACGGGATCGAGGCCCAATTTTTCTGTATTCACGTGTGCAACGGCAAGCCGCAACGAGTGACCGACCTGTTTTTCCTGAGGGTCGCTATCACAAACCGTTGTGCCTTTCTCGATGCTACCGCACTCGGAAATAGCTCCGGCACGCATCAACATTGCTTCGATTAAGGAAGTTTTGCCGCTTCCGCCATGGCCGACGAATGCGACAGTACGCAGGTTCTGAGTTGGGTATTTCGACATTTACGACTCCTCGGGTGATATTCGGAATTCTCGGACGCGGAGGAAGGTCGCGCACTCCGAGAGACAAGGACAATTCTACGGATATCGAGAGAGAATGGAGGCGCTTTCTCGAAAAAAATCTATGGAAGATGCATTTTGAGCCTTGGGAAGGCGGCAAGGGCGTTTTCTTTTGTGAGTTTCGAGAGGGTTTCTTCTGCCTCACTGCGAAGCGCGGCTGCAACCTTTAGGGTCTCAAAAATGTCCGCGGGGTGCGTTCTTGTGTCACTAGCGAGTCTTCGCGTCGCGCCAGGCATGTCGGGTGCATCTGTTTCTAAAACAAAGTCCGCATCATTCAGTGCTACGAATGCTCTTCGAATTCTTCTACTTCCCTCATAAGTGAGGGCGCCGCCGAAACCAAGTTTCATCTTGAAGCCCAGTAGGCGCTTTGCCTGCTCTATGGAGCCATTAAAGGCGTGAACGACGCCTCCTGTTGGCGGGATGCGTGCGATTTCTCGAGAAACAGTGTCGACTGCGTGCCTTGCGTGCACACTCACGGGAAGAGCAAAGCGATGCGCAATTTTGAGTTGCCC
>CAZHBC010000023.1:9894-13759 GCA_964530715.1 uncultured Sutterella sp.
GCCTTGCGTGCACACTCACGGGAAGAGCAAAGCGATGCGCAATTTTGAGTTGCCCACGAAATAAAGAGAGCATCTTTTCCTTATCGAGCCCTGGAACAAACCCATCTAGACCGATTTCTCCAACGCCAGCAAATAAGGGGTCTTCTAGAGAATTCTCAATCGTTTTGGTAAAGGTAGTGAGAAACGCCTCTACGTTGGAAACTTCCTCTATATAAAGAGGGTGAACCCCTAGGGCATAGTGCCAGCCAACTTCATGAGCAACGGCACGTGTCTTTTCAAAGGTTCCAGGGATCCCAGAACAGATAAGGGCGTCAACGAGACCTCCTTTTTTAGCCTCGGCGACAAGATCGCCTCTGTCGGCATCAAATGAGGGCGCATCGATATGCGTATGCGTGTCAATTAGAGTGATCACGGGGCTTCTCGTTTAGGCTGCACTTTCTACGATGCGGCCATTTTCCAAGCGAATTGTTCTGTCGCAGCGCGCGGCAATTCCCTTGTCGTGCGTGACGATGACAATAGCAGTCTCAAACTTACGCGCTAAGTCCATAAAGCAAGAAAAGACCCCTGCTGCGGTTTCTTCATCTAGGTTTCCCGTCGGTTCGTCGGCTAAGACGCAGTCAGGGCGTCCGACGATTGCTCTTGCAATTGCAACGCGTTGCCGCTCGCCCCCGGAGAGTTGACTTGGAAAGTGATTAAGCCTCTCGGAAAGCCCTATGTTTTGAAGAACGGCTTTTGCCGCTTCATAAGCCTTACCTTCTGGGATTCTCCGAATCAAAAGAGGCATTGCCGCGTTTTCAAGAGCGGTAAATTCTGGTTGCAAGTGGTGGAATTGATAGACAAATCCCAGGTGACGATTCCGAAGAGTCCCGCGTTCACTCTCAGAGAGATGCGCGATGTCGGATCCCGCGATAAAAACGCGTCCTGAGTCGATGGCATCCAAACCGCCAAGCGCGTGTAAGAGGGTACTTTTCCCCGAGCCCGAGGCCCCTACGATGGCGACGATTTCTCCACGGTTAACGGAGAAACTTACGCCTTTTAGCACTGGGGTTTTGAGCCCTGCGGTATCCTCATAGGTCTTTACCAAGTTTTCAACACGAATCGCTTCATTCATGACGCAGTGCCTGTGCAGGATGAGTCTTGGCGGCACGCCAAGAGGGATAAAGGGTTGCTAGGAGACTTGCCACAAAGCTCACAAGCGCAATGGGAATAATGTCGGAAGCCCGTGGATCGCTTGGCATCTGACTGATGTAGTAAATCTCTCGCGGTAAGAACTGAACGCCTAAGAGGTGTTCGACCGCAGGGACAATCACATCAAGGTTACAGGCAATTGCTAGGCCAAAGACAATGCCACAGACAACGCCAACGAAGCCCACAATCGTTCCTTGAATGACAAAAATCGTCATGATTGACCGGGGTGAGGCGCCTAAGGTGCGCAAAATCGCAATGTCAGCTTGCTTTTCCGTAACTGTCATCACCAAAGTAGAAACCAGTCCAAAGGCTCCAACAATCACAATCAAAAAGAGAATGATTGCCATCATGCGCTTTTCAACCTGAACGGCCGCAAACCAAGTGCGGTTCTGTTGCGTCCAATCGCTCGCGTAGTAGTCGCTAGGAAGTTTTGACATTAGGCTAAAAGAGACCGCTGGTGCAAGGTCAATGTCAGTGAGTTTCACACGAATCCCTGTGGGGCCTCCTGTGCGAAAGAGTGCAGCGGCATCCTCGATGTGTGCGAAGGCAAGCGTGCTATCGAATTCATAGTGCCCCGAACGAAATAGCGCCTTGACGGTCATCTGTTTCATGCGGGGGACGAAGCCTGCGGGTGTGGTGTTTCCCTTTGCGACGATAAGCGTAACTTTGTCACCAACACGGACTCGGAGAAGTCGTGCGAGGTCTTCGCCGATAATGAGTCCGAATTCTCCCTTCTCTAATTGAGAAAGGGTCTTTTCCCCTAAGGTTTTTGCAACGTCGCTTACTGCGGGTTCTGCAGCAGGGTCAATGCCGCGCAACGCGATACCCCTTAGAGTGCCGCGAGAATTAAGTAGTCCCTGACCTGAGACGTACGGGGCGCAAGAGAGAACACGGTTATCCGTCTTAATAATGCGTGCCGTATCTTCCCAATTGCTAATGGCGCCCCCGATGTGTACGACTTCGACGTGGGAGAGCACGGAGAGCATGCGGTCTCGCACCTCCTTCTGAAAGCCATTCATTACCGAAAGGACGATGATAAGAGCCATGACGCCCAAGGCAATCGAAGAAATGGAAATCGCTGAGATAAAACTCATGAAGCCGTCTTTGCGACGACCCCTGCGACCCGCTCTCGTGTAACGCAAGCCAACGAGAAGTTCAAAAGGTAGATGCATGCCTTAATCTTTATCAATCGCAACATTCACAGGTGTTGCGCCAAGTTTTTCCGTAAGAACGGCTGGAGAAATGGAAACAATATAGCCACGCCTTCCGCCGTTAATGTGGATTTTACCGAGACTCAGGATAGAACTTTCCACGAAGATGGGCATTTTCTTGCGTGTCCCAAAGGGGCTCGTTCCTCCGACCTGGTAGCCAGAGTTTCTCTGCGCTTGATCTGGGGCGCAGGGGGCGATGAATTTACAGCCCACTTGCCGCGCAAGATTTTTCGTAGAAACCTCTTTATCTCCGTGCATGATGATAACTAGGGGCTTCGCGTGCTCGTCTTGCATGATTAGTGTCTTTACAACGGCGTGTTCCTCGAGACCCAAAGAGGCGGCAGCAACGTGTGTTCCGCCGTGCTCAACATACTCATAGGTGTGTTCTTCAAAGGGAACAGCGTGCTCTTTTAACCAAGCGGTTGCAGGCGTTTCACTTTCGTGTTTTTTCTTACTCATGATTGCTAACTTTCTTTTTTAGTGTTCTTTTACGCTGCGTGTGTAAGGTCGTTCATCCGAAGCCACGCGCCAACAGGGATTAATTCTTCGCACCCTCCAAAGCCCCGACCTTCAAAGGACTTCGGGTTGAGGATATCGAGTTTTTCTTTCATTTCCTTTGAAAGAACTCTGTGGCAAGGGATGAGAATCGGAAACGGATTGTGCGCCATGATTTGTCCAACAGCGCGCACGGCTTTGGGCCGACCCACTTCGCAGGCAACTTCAGAATAGGTTTTAAACGTCCCACAGGGAATGTGTGCAACGGCGAAAAGTACTTCGCGCGTTGCTTCTGGCAGATCTCGCATTCTGTGTGTGGAAAAAAGAAGATTGATTTCTTCTTCCGTAAGGGAGAGCCCCGAATCTAAGGCATCTTCTGCGGCTTTAACCCAAGGAGAAGTAAGGAGGGGACTCGTTGCATCTTCCTTACTAGGAGTATCAAGACTTAGGGTGACTTCCCAGAGTTCATCCAGAGCAAAGGTAAAGACAAGAGAGCCCCAGGGCATGGGAATAGCCGCAGTTTCTTTTACTTCGTCTGAGACATAAATGCGCATGGCTTTTCCTTTTAACGCGTGGGAAGATCTTCCTTCCAAAGCCCCTTTGGCATTGGGAAGGCAAAGGTTTCTTCATCTCCTTGAAGTTCTTCGACGGTGCTCTCGGGGAAAACCTCTCGAAGATACCGAACGAGATCTGCGACAAGGAACTCTGGGGCTGAAGCACCCGCTGTGATGCCAACGGTTTTCACACCTTGTAGCCAAGAGACATCGAGCGCTGTAGCATCTTCAATGAGATAAGAGCGAACGCCACAACGGGTTGCAACTTCTTTTAAGCGATTGGAGTTAGAGCTTGTCACAGAGCCAATAACGAGAACAACTTCGACTTTGCGAGAAAGTTCTTTCACGGCATTCTGCCGCGACTGTGTTGCGTAACAGATATCAGACTTCTTGGGTTCAACGAGATTCGGAAAGCGG
>CAZHBC010000024.1:0-2227 GCA_964530715.1 uncultured Sutterella sp.
GGCTTTCCATTAGCTTGGGCTGCAGCATTCCTGTACGTGGTTTACGGGGTGCTGATTTTGCGTTCTCTCAGGAGTTCTAAAGCGCTAGCAGGACGAGGTCTACTTTATGGCGCAACGCTTGCTCTAGTCTTGCACGCCGTGTGCCTAACTAAAGGAATCTTTGGTAATGGCGCCGTGACATTTGGCTTTGGGTTGGCGGCCTCTGCTGCTCTTTGGGCCGCAAGCTTTGTCATCATCGTAGAAAGTGCCATCCGCCGTGTAACGGTTCTGATGGGCTTTGTCCTTCTCTTGTCTGCTCCAGCGTGTCTCTTGCCTGAGGTTTTCCCAGGTTTTGTGATTTCTACGGATGCTTCTTTTGCCTTTAAGGCGCATTTGGCTTTTGCCTTCCTTGCTTACGGCTTTACGATTGATGCAGCAGTGCAGGCAGTGCTAATCACAGCGATGTCTCGGAAAATTCGGCACCCCGTAGGAGATGTTGATAAAGGGTGGCTCGCCAATATGCCAGACCTCATGGCAATGGAGAGAATTTTCTTTCGGATTATCGTCTGCGCCTTCCTTTCTGTGACAGGAGTGCTCTTTTTCGGCGCTTGGGTCACAAGCGAATATTGGCATGTGATTATTGGATTTGACCACAAGACGATTCTCACGTGGATTTCTTGGATTGTGTTTGCGGTGTTGCTTATCGGTAGATTCCGTTTTGGGTGGCGCGGTAAAACGGCTCTTACGTGGTTTTGGGTTGCAGCTGCCGCTCTCGTTATTGCCTATCTCGTCTATCGACTGCTAATCGAACTTAGTATGGGTTAGAAGGACTTTCGAATCGTATGGGACGCATTCTCTTTTTTGTTGGGTTGGGCATCATTCTTTACGCATTAGTAAGAATGGCATTTGCGGGTTTCGGAGACCGTTCCAAGAAGAAGTCCTCTAAGAAAACCACGGTTCGGATGTGTGAGTGCCCTGTGTGTAAGACGCATTTTCCTGAGGATGAAGCCGTTCTTGGTTCGGGTGTGAAATACTGCTCAGAGGCCTGCCGCACAAAGGCCCGTAAAGACGATGATGCCTGAACGTGTACTCAACATAAAAGAAGACGGATGGTGCGAAGGGGTAGAGCACCTTTATTCCGAACACTTTAACGAGAGACCCGAGGATGCAGAGATTTCTCTTGTAATCCTTCATAACATCACTCTTCCCCCTGGGGAGTTTGCGACAGGTGCTGTGGAAGAACTTTTCTTAGGTACCCTTGATACAACAAAAGATGCGAGACTCTCTGACCTTAAGGGGCTACGCGTCTCTTCGCACTTTTTCATAACGAGGAAGGGTCAGATTAAACAGTTTGTAAGCTGCCAGAATCGCGCTTGGCACGCAGGTGTCAGTTCCTTTATGGGGCACGATAACTGTAACGACTTTTCTATCGGCATCGAGCTTGAGGGAACCGATGACGTTCCTTTTGAAGATGCGCAGTACGTAAGTCTTGTTAAACTCCTTTCCGCAATAGCGAAGCGCTATCCGATTCGGTTTGTTGCTGCGCATAGTGATGTGGCCCCTGGAAGGAAAACAGATCCCGGTGTGCACTTCGATTGGGTGCGGCTAGAAAGGGAAAAAGAACAATTTGGTGCTCCCGATTTTCCAGGCGCCGCTGCGGCTCTCGCGCGTAGCCTACGGAATGCAAAAATCTCGGGTACGCGGCTCGCTTAAAAAAGCAGTATCGAGCATAAATAGGATTTAAAAAAGAAATGAATTTTTTGTTTTGGCTTGTGAACCTCGTTGCATCCGTCTTAGGGTGCATCATTCTTTTACGTGCTTATCTTTGGACACTTGCCATTAGTCCGCGGGACCCGATGGTGCGGTTTGCTTGGAAGTTAACCGATTGGCTTGTAAATCCCGTAGCCTACGTTGTTAGAGCACGTGGTAACTGGGATTGGGCAAGTCTTGCCTCTGCGCTTATCGTGGCTCTCGTTGTGACAATCTTTGCCCGCGAAGTAACGGGTTTCCCAGCGACGGGTATTTCTTTTGCTTTAGCGCCTTTTGCGCTCGTAGTGAAGTGGGCTTTTGATATTTTGACGTGGTGCTTGATTTTCTACTGCGTGATGAGTTTTTTCTCAAATCCCTTCTCGCCTTACTATGCTCTCCTTTCTACGCTAGTAGATCCCTTCCTTCGCCCCTTACGGCGCATCATCCCGATGATTGGTCGCATCGATTTGACGCCCCTTGTTCTCTTTGTGATTTTGAG
>CAZHBC010000024.1:2327-13734 GCA_964530715.1 uncultured Sutterella sp.
TCCCGATGATTGGTCGCATCGATTTGACGCCCCTTGTTCTCTTTGTGATTTTGAGTGCCTTGCAGGGTTACGTCATTACACCGGCAAGCGCTGGGCTTTTACTACTCTAAAAGACGATTTTGCCGTTGATACCTATCGGGTAACAACGGCAAATCGATGTGGTTTAAGTTTTCTTAAACGAGACTATACGTTAAAGAGGAAATTCATCACGTCACCATCAGCGACGATGTAGTCTTTCCCTTCAGCGCGCATTTTCCCTGCTTCCTGCGCGCCCTTTTCTCCGCCTAGTGCGATGTAGTCTTCGTAGGCAATCGTCTGCGCACGAATAAAGCCACGCTCAAAGTCTGTGTGAATGACGCCTGCGGCCTTAGGAGCCGTATCTCCCTTGTGGATGGTCCACGCGCGGACTTCTTTGGGGCCTGCGGTAAAGAAGGTCTGAAGCCCAAGAAGACTAAATCCCGCACGAATCACACGGTCTAGCCCCGCTTCAGTCATTCCCATGTCCGCTAAGAAGACAGCCTTGTCTTCTTCTCCCATGTCAGCGATTTCAGCCTCAGTCTTTGCACAGATGGCAACGACAGGCGCCTTTTCCTCTGCCGCATAGTTACGAACGGCATCAAGAAGGGGATTGTTTTCAAACCCTGCATCATCGACATTGGCAACATACATCACGGGCTTTAATGTCAAAAGGAAGAGAGGACGCAAAACTTCGAGTTCTTCTTTCGTAAGATTTGCCGCACGCGCGGGTTTCCCTTCATTGAGAATGGGTTGCACCTTTTCCAAGGCAAGGACAAGTTTCAGGGCTTCTTTGTCTCCACCCTGGCGCGCTTGTTTTTGATAGCGAGAAAGAGACTTTTCAACACTAGCAAGGTCCGCCAAGGCAAGCTCTGTGTTAATTACGCCGATATCTTCAATCGGATCGACCTTTCCTGCAACATGAACGACGTTATCATCGTTAAAGCAACGGACGATGTGGGCGATTGCATCGCACTCACGAATGTTGGCTAGGAACTGATTTCCGAGGCCTTCCCCCTTACTTGCACCTGCAACGAGACCTGCAATATCAACAAACTCAACCGTTGCAGGGACGATGCGAGCAGGATTCACAATCTTCGCAAGAGCTTCAAGGCGTTGGTCAGGAACTTCGACGATGCCAACATTGGGCTCAATCGTGCAGAAGGGGTAGTTTTCCGCGGCAATGCCCGCTTTTGTGAGTGCGTTAAAAAGGGTGGATTTCCCGACATTCGGTAGTCCGACGATTCCGCATTTGAGTCCCATGGTGATATATCCCTTTAAGAATTTTCTACTGATTGAAGAGCAGCTTCGATTTCATGCTCATCGTAAAGCGTAACACCTGCTTTTTGAAGGGCGCGGGCAGCAACGCCGATGCCATCGATGAGTTTCCCTGAGTGTGTGCCATCATAAACTTGGCACTTGCCACAACTTGGGCTTTTAGACTTAAGAATGGCTGTATTGACGTTATATTTTTTCGCAAGAGCCACAAACTTTTCTGCTCCCTGAATGTAGGCGGTTGTGACGTCTTTCCCAGATTCCGTTAAGACGCGGCCATTGCCTGCGAGGACGTCATCAGCGGTTTTCCCAGGTTCAATCTCCGCTGCCTCGCGCGGTGTGTCAAGCCCTGCGGCACACTCTGGGCAAAGCACTGCAACCTCTCCCGTGTTTAGCATCACGTGTAGACGCTTATCGACAATACCAGTAATCATTTTTGCGTCATATCGACAGCATTGCCCGACTAAGCAGGCACTCATGAGCAATTTGACAGTCATCTATGAAGTTTCCTTTTCAGTTTGAGGCTTTTCTTTCTCTTTTGGCGGCCGAGCAAATTTCATAATCGTTCGCTCAACACTTTGCATCTTTCCTGCAGCAAGATTGTTAACAGTTTTTGAAGCGGCCTTTAGGCAGGTTTCTAGCGCTTCACGGTGTTCTGCGGAGGCGCGTCCTAAGACCCAATCGTAAACCTGCATTTGCGGGCAAAAAACTCTTGGGTGCCCAATACCGAAGCGAAGTCTCCAGAAATTGGGAGTAGAGAGTTTTTCCGTGATGTCTTTTAAGCCATTGTGTCCTGCGTTTCCGCCCCCAAGTTTGATTTTCATCGTCCCAGGCGGGAGGTCAAGCTCATCGTGCGCGACAAGAATCTCTTCAGGAGCGATCTTGTAGTAGGAAGCGATTGCCTGCACTGCTGAACCCGAGGCATTCATAAATGTCGTGGGTTTCAGTAGCCAAAGATCTCCATCTTCCGTGTGAAGTTTCGCAAGAAGGCCAAAGAATTTCATCTCTTCCCGAAATGAGATCTTCGCATTCTCAGCAATAAGGTCAAGGAAGTCGTAGCCCGCATTGTGGCGAGTCAGAGCGTAATCAGCCCCAGGGTTTCCGAGACCAACGATGAGACGAATAGGAGAAGTATTTGCCATGGCTTAAGACTAAAAGGTTCGCCGGCCGCAGGCGGCTAGCGAACCTAACTGTAACGCAAAACGGCGAAGGTTTAGGCCTTCTTGTCTTCCGCTGGAGCAGCGGCGGCTGCAGGAGCAGCGGCAGCGCCATCAGCAGGCGCAGCAGCGGCAGCAGCACCGTCAGCAGGTGCGGCAGCAACCTCTGCAACTGTTTCATCAGCAATCGTTGTCACGGTTGCAACTGGCTGGTTCGGGTTGACGGCCTTAACGTTTTCTGGCAACTTCAAGTCGCTAACACGGAACGTCATGGCGCCTGTCATACCAGAAAGATCGACATCGATAAATTCGGGAAGGTCCTTCGGCAAGCAGGTGAGGTCAACGGCGGAAACAATGTGGCTGATGAAGCCATTTTCGAGCTTAACAGCGGGGCTCGACTCTTCACCGAAGAAGTGCAACGGAACACGCATTGTCACGTTCGAATTCGGGTCGATGCGCTGGAAGTCAACGTGCAGGCACTGGCTCTTATAGGGATGCATCTGGAAAGCACGCAAAACGACGAGCTCTTCCTTACCATCCAATTCCATCGTCAGGATCGAAGCGTGGAACTTTTCTTTCTGAAGATCATAGAAGAGTTCCTTGTGGTCGATTTCAATGAGCGTTGCGTCGACGTTATTCCCGTAGAGAATTCCAGGGACTTTGTTTTCGCGGCGCAGGCGGCGGCTCGCACTCGTACCCTGCGCTTTACGCGTTGTGGCGATGACTTTCATAATGTGTTACTCCAAAAAAGTAAAAATAAATAAATCGGATTTCTCTATCTCGGGTTGCCGCGACCAGCAAATCCGAGTCCTTCGGAAATCCCTTCGAAGGTTAATTCTCTGCGAACAAGGCGCTCACAGAGTTTTCACGCGCAATGCGTGAAATAGTTTCACCGACCAAAGGTGCGCAGCTAAGCTGGCGAATCTTCGGGCAGGCTTCCGCAGCAGGTGTCAACGGAATCGTGTCTGTGACAACGAGTTCGTCGAGAGCGGAATTTGTAATTCTTTCAACAGCATTTCTAGAGAGAACTGGGTGCGAGATGTAGGCTAAGACTCTCTTAGCACCGCGTTCCTTTAGGGCGCCTGCTGCGTTGCAGAGGGTGCCTGCTGTATCCACGATATCGTCTGTGATAACACAGGTGTGTGCATTCACGTCACCGATGATGTTCATGATTTCTGCGACATTGGCCTTCGGGCGACGCTTATCAATAATGGCAAGGTCGACACCAAGGAGTTTTGCCATCGCGCGGGCACGAACGACGCCACCAACGTCAGGGGAGACAACCATCAAGTCCTGATAGTTGTGCGAGACGAGGTCGTTTAGAAGCAGGGGTGTTGCGTAGATGTTATCCACAGGTACATCGAAAAAGCCCTGAATCTGGTCAGCGTGCAAATCCATCGTAAGAACGCGGTTTACACCGACGCTTTGCAACATATTTGCAACGACTTTTGCAGAAATTGCCACGCGTGTCGAGCGTGGGCGGCGATCCTGACGGGCATATCCGTAGTAGGGCATGACAGCCGTGATGCGGCGTGCGGAAGCACGACGTAAGGCATCAACCATAATCATCACTTCCATCAAGTTGTCGTTTGTGGGCGAGCAGGTGCTCTGAACGATAAACACGTCGGAACCACGAACGTTTTCATTGATTTCAACCATCACTTCGCCATCAGCGAAGCGGTTGACGGTCGCACGACCCATCGGGATATTAAGATACTGCGCAACTGCATGCGCAAGCTTAGGATTGGCATTGCCAGAGAAGATCTTTACGTCGTCCGGACACATTGTGGACATATAATCAACACCTTTCGCAAGGGCCGCTTAAACGCGACTGTTGCGGCTAAACATGGGTTAGTTTGAATAAGCCGCCGAAATCGGCAACACCAACAACACAATCGACGGAAAAAACTTCTTTCTTCCGCCGCAAGAATTATTGGCAGGGGAGGATGGATTCGAACCATCGAATGCCGGAATCAAAATCCGGTGCCTTAACCACTTGGCGACACCCCTACTTGAAAAAACGCCGTATTCTACCCCAGAGCCTGTGATTTCAGGGGGTGGAAGGGGAGAATTTTTGCAATAAACCCTTGAAAAGATGTTGGAAGGCAACGAAGAAGGGTTTTCCCTTCCTCGGAATTCTTGATAAGTCGAAAGACAGCAGATCCCGACCCTGTCATACGGCTTCCCGTGCCAAAAAGAGACAAAGCCTTTGAGATTTCAGGGTTAATCTCCTCTGCGGCTTGCTCCATGTCATTCTTACCAAAAAGCTTTGGCCAAGAGTTTTTCGAGAAGTTCTCAAAGTCGGCAACTGTCACTGTGGGAGTGTCTCTTCTAAGTAAGGGAGAAGAAAACACTGCCTTTGTGGGGGTGGGTGTCGCAGGCATTGCAATCGCAACAAGGCTTTCTGGAACGTGAACGGCTGTGAGTTTTTCTCCTACGCCAGCGGCAAAAGCATTTTCTCCAAAAAGAAAGAAGGGGATGTCGGCACCGAGTTCTAATCCAATCTTAGAGAGTTCAGTTCGTGTGAGATTTAAATTCCAAAGGCGGTTAAGAGCGAGAAGCGTTGTTGCTGCGTCGCTTGATCCCCCTCCGAGACCCGCTCCTGCGGGAATCTTCTTTTTTACATGAATACGAGCACCAAGATTTGTGCCTGTTTTTTGGGCAAGAAGCCGAGCGGCCCGAAGGCAAAGATCTTTTTCTGCTGGGCCAATGATGTCTCCCGTGCGCTCGAAAGTAGGCTTATCTAAGGATTCAATAGAAAGACTATCTGCCAAGTCAATGAGGACAAAAACGGACTCTAGAAGGTGATAACCATCAGCCCTTCTTCCTACGATGTGAAGAAAGAGGTTAAGTTTCGCTGGGGCAGGAAGATTTTTTAGAACTGTACTCATGAGGCACTGGAATCATTAACAACCATTAAAACGAGGGCAACCGAGTTTTCTAAGCGAAGGCGCTTTTGATTTTTGTCCGTATCCGCAACTGCAGTAGTCACAGTCCAACCCGCTTGATAAAAAGAGGTTTCGCTAAGAGCTTCGAAGGGGGTATCTCTATTCGGTTTCCCTTCAAGCCAACTTAGAAGGATAGGCATTGCGAGAGAAAACCCGAGTAGTCTTTCCATAAGAGTTTCTGCGCTTTCTGCGTAGACGGGGTCTTTCCCCGCTTCTTTGTAACTTGCGCCATCTTTCCCTGCTTCGATGCGGGCAAGAGTGGCGCCAAGCGGCCCCAAGACATCGAGAACGACACAGGTCTCCCTTTCTTCTAAGCGAAAGCGCGCAGAGAATCTTCTAGCCTTTTCGGTTTTCTCTGTAACGGAAAATTGTCCTGTAAAACGCTTTAATACCGCCGAGTTTTCCTCAGTAAGAGTAGAACAGCCACCTAAAAGGAAAAGGCTTCCTAGAGAAAGAAGGAGAGTTCTACGATGGACATTCATCATTGATTGTTCCCCTTTAATTTCTGATCCCAGAAAAGCGCTTCGCTATTTTTGGGATCCTTACTAAGAACCTTGTTAACGAGCTCCTTTGCCTCTTCTAATTTCTTTTCTGTTGCTAAAACTTCCACAAGGTGCAGGGTGATTTCTGTTTCTTCAGGAGACAGGGCATGCGCTTTCTTAAGCCATGACTCCGCTTCCTTAAGGCTACCTTCGCGGAATTTAAGCCAACCCATCGAGTCGAGTATAGGGGCGTCTTTCCCGCCACTGAGCTTAAGCGCCGTTTCAATTAAGGGACGCGCTTCTTTTGTCCGAATTCCGCGCTCAAGCCACATATAGCCCAAAGTGTTATAGCCATTGGCGTCATTAGGCCGAAGGGAAATGACTTCGCGTAGTAGCTTTTCTGCTTTCTTAAGGTCATTTAATTCCTCAGCGATGATAGCCGTGCGAAAGAGAATTTCTACGTTTTCTGCCGCAAGCTTACAGGCTTCGTCATAGTACTTCATCGAGTCAGCTTTCCTGCCGTGTGCAACAAGCATCTGCCCGCAGAGGAAGGAAAACTCCGCTTTTTGTTCTTTTTTCTCTGTCTTTAGCGAACTCAGAACTTTGCAAGCCTCATCGATGCGACCGAGTTTTTCCAAGAGTTCAACTTGTTTTAGGCGAGCAGGGATGTACTTATCTCCCTTTTCAACCTTATCAAACCAAGAGAGGGCGCCTTCCCAATCCTTTTTCAAAATCGCAATGACGCCAAGCTGCACGTAGGCTGCATCTGGGATGAACTGCGAATTTTTTTCAGCGGCAATAAGAGAAAGGTATTCTTTGTAATAGCTTTCTGCCTTATCGAAGTCTTTTATCTCTTGCGCTACGGTGCCGCAGAGAAAACGCGCTTGGGGATTTTTTGGTGCTTTGTCGATTACGGTTTTAAGTTGCGCGAGGGCCCCAGCAGTGTCTTTTGTGCGAGAAAGCGTCTTCGCGTAAGCAATCCGCACGCGGAAATCCTCTGGATGGCGCTTTAAGTAGGCGACTAGACGCGCCTTGGCATTCTCTGGTGCCGTTTTAAAGTCAAAATCTGCACTTTCCAATAGAAGTTGCGCATTATCTGGCGCAAGAGAGACGCCTTTAAGAATATGCGCGATGGCTTCCTTTTCCATTTGAGCAGTTTTTGCTGCAAAGGCAAGGTTACGTTCGGCTAGGGCATTTTCTCCTAAAGTAGCGGCAATCTTCTTAAGAAGACGGTACCGTAACTTTTTATCGGGGAAGTTTTCAGATTCCGCGGAGAACCTATCAAATAAGACGGGGTAATCGTCTGTTTTTGCTAGGGCTTTATCAATGTATGTAGCCGCAGCTTTTTCATCCCCACTTTTCCCAAGGAGAAGCGCCTTCTCAAGAAGAACGTGTTCATTTTGGGAATCAAGCGTATCGATAACTTTACGGGCTTCGTCTGTTTTCTTCTTATCTTTCATCGCAAAAGCGATTCGATAGGCTTTTTCGGCTAATTCCTTATTGGAGGCATTCTTAGAGGCATCAAGAAAGGCGTACCAGGCATCCCCATAGAGTTGCCTTTGTAGGGCGATTTCTCCAATAAGAACCTCAGCAAGTAGGGTGGGTTTTATGTCTTGTTGTGGCTTTTGGGCGGCACAAGCGGGCTCTACGAGCGAAAGAGAAAATATCGCAAGAGAACTGAGCGCTAAACAAAAGCGAGAAAGCGAAAAAGACACAAAGCCTCCAAAAAAGTGAGAAGTAAGGAGGCACTATAACGCAAAAGAGTTTTCGCTAAAGCGAGGATGAGAAACGAAATGTTTCAAGTTTTATGCCGATAACACAGTAGGCGGGACGCATTTCCCTACTCTAGAAAAGGCTATACTAATCGCTTGATTTTAAAAAGGGAGCTCGATTCTGCGGTCTCAAGCGCAGGTGGCACGAAGAAAATGGAAGCGATGATGGATTTCTTTTTATGGCTCGTAAGCCGTATTCCGCTTTCTGCGCTACGAAGTGTTGGCGGTTTTTTAGGGGGGCTCTCTTACGATATTTCTCCGAAGTATCGGCAAAAAATACTGAACAATATCGAGCGAGTTGGCCTTGACCACGCGATTGCGCGTGAGTCATCTCGCCACACAGGGATGCTTGCCGCTGAAACCGCTTGGCTCTGGGGAAGAAGTAACGAGGAAATCACCCGTGTTGCGCGCTTTGAAGAAAAGGGCCTTGAAGAATTTCTCGCCATCCTAAAAGCCGGTCGCAGTGTCGTTCTCATGACGCCACACGTTGGTGGTTTTGAAGCGATTCCTGTTGCAATCTACGAGGCAGCTCTTAAGCAGTACGGTAAGACACTCTCTATTCTTTATCGGGAACCTAAAAATCGTCTGATTCGTCCTTTTGTAAAACGCAGTAGATGTCGCACGGGGATGAGCCCCGCACCAGCAGATCTCTCGGGAGTTCGCCAGATTGTTCGTGTGATGCGAAAGGGGGGCGTTCTCGGTTGTTTACCTGATCAAGTTCCAGGTCGTGGTGAAGGCGTTTGGGCGCCTTTCTTTGGCCGGGATGCTTTCACGATGACATTCCCGATGAAGATGGCGCATCAATTCAATGCAGTTTGCGTTGTGATGACAAGTGTTCGAGAAGCAGATGGCTGGAAAATCTACACAGACATTATCCCTGAGCCTGTAACAGGGGAGCCTCTAGAAGATACAACGAACATGAATCGGGCGATTGAGCGTGCGGTGTTGCGTCACCCAGAGCAGTACCTTTGGAATTACAACCGCTATAAGAGTGTTGCTCACGCCGCAGCGCGTCCGCATGAGAAGGAGCCAACGTCATGCAAGTAATCAATGACATGTTCGGGGCTCTGGGTGTCGCGATTGTAAAAAGATTCGTTGGAATGCCAATGGAACGTCGCGTGAAACTTGCGCACCTACTTTCTCGCGTTTTTTGGAAAGTGGTTCCTAGGCGAAGAAAAATCGCGCTAAGAAATCTTGAGTTGTGCTTCCCTGAGAAGACAGAGGAAGAACGCTTAAAGATTGCACAGAAACTTGCTTTTAATATTGCTCGCACGGCAATCGATCACGGAGACCTTTGGGCGGGTTCGGTTGAACAGGTTCGTTCTCTTGTGAAGATTGAGGGTATCGAAAACATCACCAATGAGGCGGGGCACCCGCTTATGATTATTGCGCCCCACTTTTTGGGGTTAGATGCTGCGGTCACGGCACTTTCCACTTATATGCGTGGAGCGGGTCTCTATCAGAAGCAACGTAATGCGGCCTGGGATGCGGCGGCTCTTGCAGGAAGAAAACGCTTTAACGATTCGATTTTGATTGAAAAGACGGGCGCAGGGCTTGACGATGTGAAAAAGATTATTCGTCTCATGCGACAGAATCTTCCTTTCTATTACTTGCCTGATATGGATTACGGCCGTAAGCACTCGATATTTATCGACTTCTTCGGTGTGAAAGCCGCGACTGTCCCCGCGGCAAGTAAACTTGCGCGTATCGCAGGGGCTAAGGTACTCTTTTGTGTTACGGAGATTACGGACTCTGGCTACACCGCTCATGTTACGGAGACCCTAGAAAATTTCCCGACAAAGGATGCCACAGCAGACACAATTCGCCTTCAAAAAGAGATTGAAAAGTGGATTTTGAAATTCCCAGATCAATATCTCTGGATGCATAGGCGTTTTAAGACCCGTCCCCTTGGGGAAGAAAGCCTCTATAAGTGAGGATTACGCATGCCTTTAAAGTTTACGAAGATGCAGGGCGCGGGAAATGACTTTATTGTCATCGACGCAACGCACGATGCCTTTCACCTCACTAGCGACGAAATCCGCAGGCTTTCTGATAGACACTTTGGCATTGGCTTTGATCAACTGCTTGTTGTAGAACCGAGCGATGAAGCGGATGTGGATTTTCGCTATCGGATTTTTAATGCCGATGGCGGAGAGGTTCCCATGTGTGGTAACGGCGCACGTTGTTTTGCCACATTTGTCCGTTCGCACGGATTAACAAAGAAAACCTCTATTCGCGTGAGAACGCAAAGTGGCGTAATCGTCCCAGAGGTTTTACCCGATGGCTCAGTGCGGGTGGACATGGGGAGGGCTAATTTCGCGCCTGAGAAAGTGCCGTTTCTCCCAGAAGGATTTGAGAGAGAATCTTTGGGGGATGGGACTCTTTATCGCGGAACGGTTGCTGGTACAGCTCTTTGCTTTGGTGTTGCGAGTATGGGAAACCCTCACGCCGTTTGCTTTATCGAGAGGGATGAAGAGGTTGATGTTCAAAAGACAGGTCCTGCATTGCAAAACTGTGGGGCTTTTCCAGAAGGTGTGAACGTCGGCTTCTTAAAAGTTGAGTCTAAAGAGAGAGCCTCTCTTCGAGTTTACGAGAGAGGAGCTGGCGAGACTCTTGCTTGTGGGTCAGGGGCCTGTGCGGCATTTGCCGTGGCAAATCGCGTTGGCGTTCTTGCCTCCAAAGTAACGCTTGAAATGGCAGGTGGCACTCTCACGGTGCAAAAGACAGAAGAAGGACACATCCTTTTAGCCGGTCCTGCTGAGGAAGTTTTCGAAGGGACAATTGACCTTTAAGGGTTTAAGAAAATATTGGAGAGAAATGCATGATTGACGTCGTGCTAAAAAAGGGAAAAGAAAAGAGTCTTTTAAGACGTCACCCGTGGGTCTATGACACGGCGGTTGCTTCTGTCAAAGGACGGCCTGAAAGTGGAAGCCTTGTGAGAGTTCTTTCCGCTTCAGGCGCAGTGCTTGGAATCGGGGGATTTTCTCCTGCGTCAACCTTGCGGGTTCGGATGTGGACCTTTGATGAAGCAGAAGATGTTGCAAGCGATGCTTTTCTAGAAAAAAGACTAGCCGCCGCTATTAAGGCTCGGGCCCCACTCTTAGAGAGAACAACAGCAAGGCGCTTAGTTTTTGCAGAAGCTGATGGCATCCCTGGTTTTATTGCAGATCAGTACGGAGATTGGGTTGTAACGCAGTTTCAGAGTGCTGCGGCAGAAAGCCGCAGGGATGCAATTGTTTCCGCGTTAATGCGTTTGACGAAAGCCCGAGGCGTTTTTGACCGGTCGGATGCTGCAACGCGTCACAGAGAGGGGCTCGACGTGCGTGTTGGAACGCTTGCAGGAGAAGAGCCGCCAGAAATTATCGAGGTGGTTGAAGACGGCGTCCGCTATGGCGTTGATGTGCGCGTGGGACATAAAACGGGTTTCTACATTGATCAAAGAGAAAGTCGCCTTGCAGCACAGCGTTTAGCCGCCGAATTTCGAAAACAAACGGGCCGAGGCCTTCGAGCACTCAATTGTTTTTGTTACACAGGAGGTTTTTCTCTTGCCCTCATGAAAGGAGGTGCCGAGTGTGTTGATAGTGTCGATAGCTCGGCGGAGGCTCTTGAACAGGCGCGCGCAAATGCAAAACTTAATGGCGTGCCAGAAGACGCGATGCAGTGGATTCGTGCGGACGTCTTTGAATTCTTAAGAAAGGCGCACGAAGAAGGAAAGACCTATGATTTGGTCATTTTGGATCCGCCCAAATTCGCTTCGA
>CAZHBC010000025.1:0-12477 GCA_964530715.1 uncultured Sutterella sp.
TTCTGAGTGGTGTTTCCACTAACTATGGAGTGAATAAAAATGGATCAATTTTTTCAACGCCTGAGCATTTTCTTAAAGGGCGGTCAAACAATTGTTGTTGATTTCAAAGTTGCTGAACCCTCTAAGCTGAATCCTCAGATTGAGAGTTTCATTCAGGCCATGGGCGACCCAGAGAAGAAGGATAAGAACTTCCTCTTCCAGGGTGCACGTGTTGTCCTCGTTCGCTTGCCCGATGTCTCTGGTATCGATGTCGTTTCTTTGGTCTTGAAGGCCGGTGAAACAGAAAAGAAGGAAGTCGAAGAAGCGAAGTAATTCGCAAAAATTCAACTTCAAAGATTGCCCGACAGAAAAAAAACTTCTGCCGGGCTTCTTTTTATTTGCGCATAAGAGAGTCGCAAACCCTAGAAAAATAAGTTAGCCCTTTTCGAACAAGAGCTCTGAGGCGGGGCTTATCCTGCATAAATTCCACCCACCGAGGAGAATTCCTATAGTAGTAAGCAACAAAGGCACGCCCTGCCGCGCTTCTTTTTAAAACACTATCTCTAAAACGGCGTAAGGCCCTTACTTCTGGCGCCTCGTAAGAGCCGAAGGCAGCGGTGGCAATAAAGCAGCGACCCTTATCGTGCTTTTCACGGATATTGGCCTGAATCCCTTCGAGGATTTTGAGATTGTTTTCAATTTCAGAGCGAAGTTTCTCTGTGATGTCGAGTGTGAGAAGGCGCTTCAAAATCACACTAGCCTTCGCTGACTCGGTGCGAAGCGTCTCCGTTCCAGGCGGACACGTATGTAGGAAGTTAATGTTGGCAACGACCATAGACATTGCTTCATTGGCAATCCAACTGGAGACAAAGACATAAAGCGGTGTATCTACGCCTAGTTCTTTCTTTAGCGGTTCAAGAAGAGATGCCGTCGTATCTAAGAGTCGCTCTGCACTTTTAAGAGCCATGATAGGCATTGAGCGCGCAGGACCAATGTTGAAAACAGAAATCGCAAGCCTCTCGTGGAGCGCAAGGATATTTCGCAGGAATGCTTCTGCCTTCTCTGGGGTGTCAATCCTCGCTAGTCCCAGGTGTTCACTTAACTTCACATCCCGCGAGAGTTCTCGGAAAAATAAGAGCGCTAGGTCGTCTTTCCCAATAAGGGTTCCTGGGGCAACGGAGCGAACAAACTCTTCTCTATCCGTATCATTTGCAATAAGGCGAGCAATTTGGCCGATACCTCCCACGAGATCTTTCTTCATAAAAGAAAGGCAGGCCATATTGATGCGCGGTGCGTAGCCCTCTTTTTTTGCATAGACCTTCTCGGCCTTTTCGATATTGCCTTCTTTTAAGTAGGTGTAGGCAACGGCATCGCTTGCCTTACTCGAAGCAAACCAAAAGAAGGCCGAAGCGAGACGATCTAAGGGTGTTGCCAATCTCTCCTTTGCATAGTTAAGCGCCGCTTCATTGCGGTTAATGCCTCCGAGCAAATCGACAAAGTCTGTTGCAAAAGAAATTGACTCTCCCTTTTCGATAGCAGACAAAATACTCGCAACGTGTTTTGCAACACGTTCGGCAGAATCGTTCGAAGAGACTCCTAGGATACGAAATGGATTACGGACAAGAGACTGAACAAGAGACATGCAAAGTTGCCTAAAAAATTAAACGCCAATACTAAAAACGGGAAAGAGGCTCTTCTTCCCTATTTTTTCTTTGGCGTATTTTCTCATGTTTTCACCGCGAAAAATTAAACCCCGACCTTACCGAATGCAAGTAAAGTCGGGGTATCCAAGTCAAGGTATATCGGATGGCTAAACTTTAGCCCCCGAGACACATCGATTAGTACTCATCAAAGATACGCTGAATTTCTTTCAAATCTGTTGTCTTTGTGAGAGCGAGTTGCAGGAGGAGACGTGCCTTCTGGGCATTGAGTGTGTCACCATCGAGGAACTTCGCATCTGTCCACTTCTTCAAAGAGGGAACGGTCGGGCCATTGCCAACGCGTGCGCTACGCACGATGACGACGCCCTTTTGCTGCGCCTTCACGAGGCCAGCTTCCGTATCCTTATGAATAGATCCATTACCCGTACCGTCATGGATGATGCCCTTAGCGCCAGCAGCAACAGCGGCGTTAACCATCACATCATCAGCACTTACGTGCGAGTAAACGATATCAACACGCGGCAAAGAGGTTCTGCCCTTAACATCGAATTCGCTATTAATGGTGTGGCGACGTGTGGATTCTTTGTAGAACTTCACTTTACCGCCAGCGATGTAGCCTAAGCACCCGAGCTCAGGAGCCTTAAACGTTGCGACGTTTGTCGTGTTGGTCTTTGTCGTGTCACGCGCACCATTGATCGTATCGTTCATCGCAATGAGAACGCCCTTACCGATAGCCTCTTTACTCACAGCAACGCGGACTGCATTTAGGAGGTTCATCGGGCCATCAGCGGACATCGCTGTCGCAGGCCGCATAGCCCCCACGAGAACGACAGGCTTCTTACTCTTAACCGTGAGGTTTAAGAAGTAGGCTGTTTCTTCCAATGTGTCGGTGCCGTGCGTGATGACGATACCCTGAACGTCTTTCTGCTTTAAGAGTTCATTAATGCGATTTGCCAACTTCAGTAGTGTTGGGGTATCCATGTTATTGGAAGAAATCTTCACAATCTGTTCACCGTCAACATTGGCGATTTCTTTCATCTGCGGAACGGCATCAATAAGAGTCTGAATGCCAAGCTTTCCTGCTTCATAACCCGTGGTCTGGGTCGAACTCGATGCAACACCAGCAATCGTGCCACCTGTGGCAAGAATGCGGACACCAGGGAGATTTGCCGCCAATGCGGCACTAACGGACAACGCTACGGCACTTGCAATGAGTGCCTTCTTCAACATACGCATATCTCAACTCCTCCTCTAGGGGAAAGATTCACGCTCGATCTGAGCGTGTTCATGAGCGAGTCTACGTAGAATTGCTTAGTCTTTCTGTATTTTTCTTCCCCTTTTTACCCGAATTTTCGAACTGATAGTTCCGCCATTCGGAACAGTCTTGGGCTAACCCTAGGGGAAAATTTAGGCCGACCCTTGGGAAAAATCCTTTTCCAAAGATGCCGGCCTTAAGTAGCCAAAAAACTATTACAGGTAGGTTATTGGATGTCAGATAACCACGCCGTTAAGTCTGCTTTGAACTTGTCCCCGTCGGGGAATTTTTCGCTCTTACCGATACTCCAACCGTGATTGCCTGTTGGGTAGACGTGTAGTGACACAGGGCGATTATTTTCAATCATCGCACGTGTGTAGAGCATGGAACCCAAGGATCCTGCGTACTCATCCTGAGCGGAAACCGCTATGAAGGCAGGTGGTGTTGTAAGGGAAACGTGTTTATAGGCAGAAAAACGCGTGTCATACTGAACGGAACGATCTTTGCCGATAAGATTATTGCGGCAAGAACTCTTCGGTTGGCTTTCTTCTTGCATCATGGTGATGTTTGGATAGACCAACACAGAAAAGTCTGGGCAAGCTCCTCCCGCACAAGAGACGCTACCCATGGCTGCGAGGTGTCCGCCCGCACTCATTCCCATCACACCAACCTTCTTGAAGTCATACTTCTTAGCAAGGCCACGAACAAGTTTCACAGCTTGGTTGACGTCGGCAAGGGGTACCTCAGGGTTACCCTTCGGAAGGCGATACTTGAGTGTGAAAACCGTTACCCCCTCCTCGAGCAAATACGGGATATAGCTACTCGTAAGAGACGCCATCGAAAGGTTGCCGTAACCACCGCCTGGAATCAGAACGATTGCTTTGTGAGAGTTTTTCTTCGGAACGGTAACTTCCATTCTCCCTTCTGTCACGTTGAAAATCGCACCCTTGTCATTGGTGTACTCAGCCTCGGTAATCGTGCTCTTGTTCGGAGCCCCCTTTGGCCAGAGTTTGATGACATCTGCTGCTGAGGCTGCTACGGAAAATAACGCTGCTAGCGAAATTGCAAGAAGAGTTTTACGCATGATTTAAACCTTTCTTTTCCAGCGAAGGAAAAAAGCATTGGGAAAAAGATGTAGAAGGTCGCGCTTGCGTTTCCCTTTAAGGTTAATTCCTGCTAGGGCTTAAGGCGAAACCCACCACATGCCACGGCAAATTTTAATGACCCTTGCTTTCTTGTCGAACGCCTGCCAAAGAAATTCTTCCCACCCCCGTCTCACGCCCGAAGGCATGCCAAAAACCAAAGAAAATCGCAAGAAAGCCGATAAAAACTTGCGTTTTGGGCAAAAAAAGTTCCGCGAAGCCCATAAACAGTGGATTATTTCGTAAAAAAGCCGCGCCGAATGGCTTAAAACAGGCTATTATCACTCGTGAGACCGGACTCCCCTTCGATTTATCGGGAGTTTATGAGGACTCTTTATCTCTCTAAGGAGAACCAACAATGAAAAAATCAGAAATGGTCGAGGCGATTGCCAAACAGGCCGATATTTCCAAAGCGAAGGCTGAAGAAGCCCTGAAAGCTTTTATCGAAACAACGAAGAAGACCCTGAAGAAGGGTGGCGAAGTTCAGTTGATTGGCTTCGGTACATTCTGTGTTGCTAAGCGTGCTGCCCGCACGGGTCGCAATCCTCAGACTGGCGCCGCAATCAAGATTAAGGCCTCTAAGTATCCGAAGTTCAAGCCCGGCAAGGCTTTCAAGGATGCTCTCTAATTGAATCTTTAGCTTGATTCATTGAATTAAGGGTGTGTTGCTAATGTCAGCACGCCCTTTTTTCTTACCCGCTAGAAAAGTTCCCCTTGTCTCGGATTGCCTGTTCTCTCTTTCCTCGGCGGAACAGCTCTTCCAAGGTCCTTCTGAATCCACGCTAAAAGAAGTTCTACAACAAAAGTCATTTCCTCTTCCGTAAGTGCGCGTCCCTGAGGGATTCTGTGCCATTTCTCTAAACACCCTCTACAGCAACAGGCACAGGCGTGCTGCGCGACAAACACGGGGTGACCTCGCATCGGCGTCTGCTTCCCATCATTAGAGGGAAAGGCAGAAGAGAGCCTCTCAGTGACAAATCCTCTTGCGTGTTCCCGAAGTACGTCTTCTCCTTTTTCAACTGCATAACGCCTTTCTTTCGCGTTAAGATGAAAGCGCGAGCGAAAACTGGATTTTGAAAGACGCCTAAAAGCGCTTTCCTCACTTTGAATGCGCATCTCTAAGGAAGACGATTTCAACATGACAAAACCAAAATCGAAGACGGAAAAGAAATTTACTCTCACAGGGGCCGAAGTCTTAGAAGATTGTATTGCGTATTTTGACTTTCTACCCTTCTTTAATAACGACGTTGCGGGCTGGTCTGTGGAAGAAAAAACGCCGGCTTCTTTTTGGTTTACGGATGTTCCTGGTCCTTGGGAATGGAAGGGACCAATCGCTAGAGAGGGAAACTATCTCTATGGGAAGTTCTTCAAAAAAAGAGCTGGTTGGGTAAGTAGGAGGGTCTTTGGAAAGTTTTCACAAATCCGTCGTGCGCTCCCGCAAGCAAAGAACCCGAGAACAGCTCTAAGAGAAGCGTGGTTACTCAGTTACATTCGCGAAGTCGGTGCGATTATCACACCAGACTTAAAAGAACCGTGGGCCGCAGAATTTGGCACAACAGCTGGTCTTGAATCGGCCCTCGCAAATCTTCAGATGCGTACCGATATCGTTATCGTTGAT
Organism: uncultured Sutterella sp.; assembly: GCA_964530715.1. GTDB lineage: Bacteria > Pseudomonadota > Gammaproteobacteria > Burkholderiales > Burkholderiaceae_F > Duodenibacillus. The sequence continues at coordinate 5,656 of CAZHBC010000025.1, forward strand.
TTTGACTACAGGCACGACCGCTACGGGAATCCCTACGGTTGGGGACTTGCCCGCTATATGACGCCAGAGACTTTTATCGGTGAAGACTTCCTTAAAGAAAAGGCAACAAGCCCCGAGGCTGCTTTAGAGAAACTCACAACCTGCCTTGAAAAAAAACTCCCTGAGGCCGCCCCTGAGATTCTTAAGCGACTCATCGCAGGAAAGTAGAAAAGTTTCCGACCATTTAAAAGCCCGAACCTCTCAAAGAAGTCCGGGCCATTTTTTACCTAGTCACAACTCAAAACTTTGAGTTGCTTTGAAGTTTCTATTACGAAAGCTTCGTAGGTTCAGTGGGCTGATCTTCTCCCTCGACGAAGGGTTCAGAACCAAGTTCACCTTCCATACGGGAAACCATAAGGGCGGTGGTGGAGTCACCAACGACGTTAATGGACGTACGAATCATGTCAAAGAAGCGGTCAACGCCCGCTAAGAGTCCAACGACTTCAAGCGGAATACCGACTTGCGTAAAGACCAAGGTCGACATAATGAGGCCCGCACCTGGGACACCAGCGGTACCGACGGCGGCAAGGACGCCCGTTAAAACGATGATGACCTGATCGCCAATGGAAAGTGGAATACCATAGACCTGCGCAGCAAACACAGCGGTCACACCCATGTAAACGGCCGTACCGTTCATGTTAATCGTGTTACCAAGTGGAACGGCGAAAGAAGCGATGGCTTTCGTAGCACCCAAGCGACGCGCGGCAACGAGGTTCGAAGCCATAGCGGCGGCCGATGAGCAGGTTGTAAAGGCGATTAACCACGGCTCAAAGATACCCTTGAAGTACTTAGTAAGCGGCATCCGAATAAGGAACTTCACCCACGGGATGTAGATGATGATAACCAAGAGCGATGTGGCAAGGAACGCAGCGAAGACCACTTTCGCTAGCGGCAGTAAAACAGCAAGACCGTGCTGGCTCACGACTACGGCGATTAAGGCGAAAACGCCAATCGGACCATAGCGCATCACGACGCCAGTCATACGAATCATCACGTCGCCTACAGCGTCAAAGAAGCGCGTCACGGGTTTACCCTTTTCACCAAGAGCGTTTAGGCAGAAGCCAAACATAATGGCAAAGAAGATGATCTGCAAAATCGCGCCCTTAGAGAACGATTCCATCGGGTTAATCGGAACAATGTCAATCAATGTCTTCGTGAAGCTAGGCGCTTTCACTGACGCGGCTTTAAAGCCCTCGACTGAAAGAGTTAATCCAAGACCTGGATCGAGCGCATTGGCAATCACAAGGCCAAAGACCACAGAAATTGCCGATGTGACCATAAAGAGGATAAGAGTCCTTACGGCAACGCGGCCAAGCTTAGAGATATCTGAAATGCCAGCGGCACCCGCAACAAGAGTAGCGAAGACCAGGGGAACCACAACCATACGAATCAATCGAATGAAGAGGTCGCCGAATGGCTTCAAATAGGTCACCGCAATGTCAGAACTCAAGAACATTCCGACTACTACGCCGAGAAACAGACCATACATCATCTGTGCCGGCAAACTTAACCATTTGTTGGACTTCTTTGCCATATGTTTTCTCCTAACGTTAGAAGTGTTTTTCTCTTAACGTTAGAAATCTATTAACCCCAACGTTAAAAGCGTGTCTTTCGACAAACCTTTGGAGGTTCTCCCAAACGTTTGTCGGACTGAAACAATTTGTTTCATTCCCTTTCAATTTACACAAAGTCAGGCAAAAAAGGACATGCGTCTTTAGGCAATTGATTTGCGTTAAATCAAATTTTTAAAACATATAAAAATCTTATAAACTCAATAATATCCTGATTATGTATTGCTAAAGTACTACGTAAGAACCCTTATAAGAAAATACACACTACATCCGAACCCATTTGTAACATCAAGATTATTTATATCCTAATTTTTAGGCTTTTATATTGAAAAGAAAAGAAATTCATTGCATAACAAACCTTGGATGCATAGCAAAAACCAATAAAACTTTTCTTATGGAAGCGTGACGCAATTGTGTGTAACGGACTGCACGCTCACTCCTATTTTGCCTTGGGGCGGCTTTTCCTCGTCGGTTTTCCCAAAGATTCCAAAGATTGAATACCCCAGAAAAAAGAGCGCACTTTTCCTTTTTTAAAGAGTCTTTCCTTCCCTTCTAATCGCTAGAAAAAAGAAGACTCGAACACCGCACCTAAAATCTTCTTTGCGCATGAATGAATACAAAATACAAAAAATATGCTACCGTCTCTCCCGTAATCAAATACGCATTTCAAAAATAAAACTCATCAATATTGCGATTAGCAGCTTCGCAAAAGAAAAGAAAGAACCGATAGATGTTCCGCTTTTCCTCGCGTTGTGTGGAGAAACCGATGACCGATTCTGACAATACGATTTTTTCTGAATGTTTTAACATCTTCATGCATTTCGGGAAATCTAGAAATCTCTCACAAACTGCTACAGAATTCGGTATTTCACTCTCCTCGGCTTCTCGCCGCATTCATCGCCTCGAGTCAACACTAGAAACCGACCTTATTGTCCCAGGGAAAAGACCCTTTACCCTCACGAGCGCGGGTCTTAGGCTTTTCGGGGCAATGACACTGGAAAGTAGTAAAGTGGAAGAAATCCTTCAAGAGATTCGTGGCACAGGACGCGTTGCTAAAACACTTCGAATTGGTTTTATTGAAAGTTTCGCCCAGGCCTCAGCTTCGATTATTAATAATTGCGCTCCTAGCCTAGACACCATTCTCAACGTCACAGGAACGACAGATCGCCTCAAAACACTCTTTAACGCAGGGGAAATCGACGCTGTTGTTACTGCGGAACTTCCCTGCGACCTCTCGGAAGTGCGTAGTTTCTGTTTTTTAAGAGAGCCATCCGTCGTGGTTCTCCCTAAAAAGGCAGCAAGAAATCTTCCCGATAAACCCACGTGGAAGAATCTATCTTTTTGTGGTTTTCCCTTCATCTCAACCTATCGAAAAGACCGCACAGCGCGAGCCCTGGAGAACTTCCTAGCAAGCAACAATATTCACTTTTTAAGCCGCCTAGAGGTCGATAACATCGGCACCAAGTTGAGCCTTATTGCCGATGGTCTCGGTTGGTCGCTTATTCCTGTCACAAGCCTTTATCAACATAGACTCTTACTGAGAGAGTACGGCATAGAGAAGATTTCCGTTCTTCAGTCGCCTAATCCCGTAAACCAAAGACGCCTCATGCTAGCCGTTGGGGGAGCCGTGAGTCAGAGCCTATTCTCAAAACTCTCTGAGGAATTAAGCGAATTCACCGAGGACACTATCCTCCCCTGGGCGCTCAATAACTTCCCGTGGCTTAAGGGGAAGTTGTCCATCTATAGACCAGGGGAATAATTCCGCTTCTCAAAGAGAAGAAATTAAAAAAAATGAAAAAGGCTTAGGAGCGAAGATTTTCTTTAAAGACTTCGCACTTCCCAAAACCATAGACTGCCCCTAGGCCCCAAATCAAAATTGAAGCAGATAAGAAAACGAGAACTGACGTCCACTCGCCATCGCCCTTATAAAGAAGCCCGCAGATAAAGGGTCCCAAGGCAGCTATGCTGTAACCCAAACCCTGCGCCAAAGAGGAAAGTAAGAGCATTTGTGGTAGCGACTTTGCCTTCTTAGAAATAAGAATAATCGCTAGAGAATACCTCGCTCCATGGGGAAGCGCCATCAGAAAACAACCCACATAGGGCCAAAGGCCGTCCATAAACCAGAGTGGTAGCGACAACAACCCAGAAACTGTTAGTGCGATGGAGAGATTTCGCTCTCCTCCGCAGATTCGGATTAAAAAAGAAATTGCTAGGCTTGACGTGAAGGCAACGACAAGGAGTCCCGCGAGGGCAAAACCCGCAAGGGAAGCCGAGATACCATTGGTTGCAAAGATTGCAGGAAGCCACCCTAAGACCGCAAAGGAGCAGAGCGCCTGCATACTCATCACGGCGATGATGCTTAAAAAAGGAAGAATCTTTAAGTTGCTTAAAGAAGAAAACTGTCTGTCTTTCTTGGGCTTTAAATCGGGAAGTTCCTCTGGCTTAGTGAAAAACCACGCAAGTGCCGCAGGACCCGCAAAGAGCGCCCAAACGCCTAAGGAAACCGCATACGAACCTGACAACTGCGCTAAGGGGAAGGAAATCGCCGCACCTAAAAAGCTTGAGATCCCGACAGAGGCCGTGCAAACACCCATAGCAAAGGCAATTTTCTCCGGATAGTAGTACCTCAAAATCACAGGAACAACCGTATTTATCATTGCAATCGAGGCACCAATGAGGATTGTTCCAACGAAAAGCACAGGGACAGAATCCACTGTCCTAAGTAGAAAACCAAGCGTAAGCGTTGCAAGAACGATAAAAAGAGACTTCCCAGCAGTAAAGCGAGAAAAAAGGATGGGAGTTGCAAATCCAAAGATTCCAAAGCAAAGGACGGGAAGTGCAGTGAGCACACCGTAGGTTGAATAGTCCATCCGAAGCGAGGATTGCAAATCGGCGGCAACAGGCCCCACACAGGAGAGCGGAGCGCGCATCACAGCAAAACTTGCCGCTAGAGCAAAAAGGACAAGAAATGGAATCTTTTTCATGGGGGTTTGTCTCTAGTGAGAGGTCTCGCATCTTAACGAGGAAAAAAAAGATTTCAACCTTGTTGCAAACACAGACGAAAAAAGGAAAATTCAAAACTCGGCTCTGAAAGTACCAAATACAAACAATTTCTCTACAGAAAACTCCCTAGAGAGCCGTTGAATCAGAAAAGAGATCTCAGTTAAAATCGTGCGCCTCGCTTGTTTATTTAAAAATAAAAAGCGAACACACAATCCGATTTGTTTAACCAGAAGAGCCCGAGGGGGCCTGGAGAAAACCTTATGGCAAAAGCCAACGATGCCGCGTCCGCGGCCAAAAAATATCCTTTGAACCTACCTGATACTGCCTTCCCAATGCGTGGAGATCTCCCCAAGCGCGAACCGCTTTGGGTAAAAGAGATTGAAGAAAAAGGCGTCTACATGGCAGCGCGCAAAGCGCGTCTTGGCCGTCCGCAATTCATTCTGCATGACGGGCCACCCTATGCCAATGGCGACATTCACATGGGACACGCCTTAAATAAGGTCTTAAAGGACATTATTAACAAATCCAAGATGCTCTCTGGCTTTGATGTTCCCTACACACCAGGATGGGACTGCCATGGGATGCCCATTGAAATTCAGATTGAAAAGCAGTTCGGCAAGGGACTTCCTCGCGACGAGGTGATGACTAAGGCTCGTGCCTACGCCTATGTGCAGATTGATAAGCAACGTGAAGGCTTTAAACGGTTAGGCGTTTTAGGCGATTGGCAAAATCCCTATGTCACGATGCACTATGAAACGGAAGCAGAAGAAATCCGCGTCTTAGCCGAGATTATGAAAAAGGGCTACGTCTATCGCGGACTTAAGCCCGTGAACTGGTGCTTTGATTGCTGCTCAGCGCTTGCGGAAGCCGAAGTCGAATATAAAGACATTGAAGGCTACGAAATTGACGTTGCTTTCGCACTTACAGAAGAAAGCAAGCCAGCGCTTGAAAGTGCATTCGGAAAGACAATCGATAAGCCCTGCTACATCGTCATCTGGACAACGACACCTTGGACAATTCCCGCTAACCAGGGACTCAATGTTCACCCCGACTTGGACTACGACCTCATCGATTGCGGTGACAAGTATTTGATTTTGGCAAACTGCCTTGCGGAAGCAGCTCTGAAGCGTTACGGCTTTACTGGAAAGGCCGTTGCCACAATCAAGGGTGCTGCCATGAAGAATATGCTCTTCTGGCACCCGCTTTCTTCTCTTCATGAAGGCTACAAGCGCACCTCTGTTGTTATCCCTGCAGAATATGTGGAATCCACAAGCGGTACGGGCATTGTTCACTCCTGCCCTGCCTACGGCGCAGATGACTTCAGCACATTCAAAGCTTGGGGTCTCACAGACGACAAGATTCTCAACCCCGTGCAAGGTAATGGCGTATACAGCAATGACCTCCCGCTCTTTGGCGGCATGATGATTTGGAAAGCACAGCCCAAGATTGTCGATGCGATGAAACTTGCTGGAACGCTCTTTGCCGTCGGAAAGATGACGCACAGTTATATGCACTGCTGGCGTCACAAAACACCTCTTATCTATCGCGCGACAAGCCAGTGGTTCGTTCGTATGGATGAGCCCACAGCGGATAGCCAGCCTGTCCTTGGATTTAAGGCTCCAGAGGTAAGTCTCCGCAAGGCCGCGCTCGCGGGCGTTGATGCAACGAAGTTCATCCCTGAATGGGGCTACAACCGCCTACATGCGATGATTGAGAATCGCCCAGACTGGTGCATCTCACGACAGCGCAATTGGGGCGTACCGCTCCCCTTCTTCTTAGAGAAGACAACAGGAGAACTGCACCCGAATACGATTGAAATCATGTACAAGGTTGCTGACCGCGTCGCCAAGGAAGGTATCGAGGCTTGGGCAAGAGCCAAAGCCGAGGACTTCATGAGCGCAGAGGATGCAGCCCACTACGTGAAGACAAACGACATTCTTGATGTGTGGTTTGACTCGGGTTCCACGCACGCAACCGTGATGCGTGGTAGCCACAAGAAGGAATTGGGGTATCCCGCTGACCTCTATCTTGAAGGTAGCGATCAGCACCGCGGCTGGTTCCATTCTTCTTTGCTTATTGGAACGATGCTAGATGGTCGTCCCCCTTATAACGCCCTTCTCACACATGGGTTCCTTGTCGATGAGAATGGCGAGAAGATGAGTAAGAGTAAGGGAAACACCGTTTCTCCGCAGGAAATTAACCAGAAGTA
>CAZHBC010000026.1:0-11598 GCA_964530715.1 uncultured Sutterella sp.
GGGAACTTTACTTAGACGTCTTTAACGCCCTGCTTGATGTGATGCGGGAGCGAGTACTCCCAGAAGTGAATGCCCTCTTTCCGTGGCTCGTTAAAGACACGCTGCTTGCAGAGCCACGGAAATAGTAGCTATTAAGTTAAGCCTTGGTTGCGAGTTTCTCAATATTGAGTAACTCTGCGGCTTTACTTTCTTCCATGTAACCCAAAGAAACCGCCGCATCCTTGATGGATTTCTTCTCTGTGATTGCCTTTTCAATCACTTTAAGGGCCTTCTCTTTTCCGAGGACAGGTTCTAGTGCCGCCCCTAAGGCAAGGCTCATCTCAGCTTCTCGCACGCAATTGGCTTTGTTGACATCTAAGCCAGAAATGACCTTCACGACAAAGACATCACACGTGCGCTTAAGAAGCTCTGCACCATCAAGTACGAGTCGCAGTGGGAGTCCCGAGAGGTTTCCATTTGCGCCCCAACTGCGGTGAATGGCGCCAATCATCGCTTCGTGATCTGAGAGAACTCTGTCGCTTGTGGCGCTTACGAGTTCGGCGGCGGTGGGGTTAATCTTCCCAGGCATAATCGAAGATCCTGGTGCAATTGCAGGAAGAATCAACTCCCGGATACCCCCACGAGGCCCAGAGGATAAGAATTCCAAGTCGTTAGAAAGTCTCCATAGGGCAAAGGCAAGTTCCGTTAACGCATTGTGAGAACTTAAGAATTTATGCGCCTGATTAAGGGCGTGATAGGCCTCAGTTGGCCTCTTTAGTGTGCGACCAATAAGAGTACTTAGGACTTCCGTTGCCTTAGCGCCAAATTCTCTATCAATACCAAAGCCTGTTCCAAGAGCGCCACTCCCTAAGTGGGAAAGAGTCCACTTTTCCTTTTCCCGTGTGAGTTCCGCAACCGCCTCACGAATCGATGCTGCGTAGGAGAGAAGTTCTGTACTTACAAAAACCGGTGCTCCATCCTGCAGTCCTAAGCGACCACATTTCACGACACCTGTGAATTCGCGAGCCTTTTCCTCAATTGCAGAAGCTAACTTTTCTGCCGCTTCCCCTACTTCACTTAATGCGGTGAAAACCGTGATTTCCGTTGCAGTTGCAGTCGCATCCATTGCGGTCTGGTTTAAACGAACGGCGGTTAAATCGACACCACTTTCCTTTGCAATTGCATCCGTTACCGCTTGCCAAGCCTTCACAGCAAAGGCTCCATAAGCAGAAACGCGATTAAAGGCTTCACCCTTAAGAGCACGGGCCGCAGTCTCAATTGCCTGAGCCTTCTCTTCACTGATCCGATTTAAAGCTTGGTTTCCAGCTACTGCCGCACAAGTGACATCTACCAAAGCACCGAAGTATTGCGGATAGTCTGTGAGCGTGCGATTAAGAAGATTTTCTGTATTCTCACTCATTTTCTTTCTCCTCTTCTTAAGACTTATGAGACCTTCCTGAAACTTCCGTATTTACGGAATAGTTCCAACATCGCACGACGGTCTGTTAATTTGTTGACATCAAAAATGTCTTCGCAAACTTCCGCAGGGAGCACTTCTTCCCTAAGCGCAGCTTCCTTACAAGTGATTCCTTCACGAATCGCTCGCTTTGCAACCTTGACACCGATGGGGTAGCCGAAGAGGCTTCCTACCATCGTAGAGAGCGAAGTGGAGAGCTCAGCATTACGCGTACAAACATCTGGATTCACCTTGACATTAAGAACTGCGTCTCGAGCAAAAATTTCAAGTGCTTTCGTAGCAGCTTTAATCGCATCAATCGCTGTGATGAATCCTGCGGAATTTTGCGAACCGTGATCAAGTTGCCCTTCCGTTGCCGCAAACTGCGTCATCCGGGAAGCAGCAGAAACCTCGGCTGCAACATCTAGGAGCATCTCTGAGACATAAGGCGTACTCTCGCCTGTGTAACCAAGGATTCCAGGTGCTGTTGCCTTAAGCGTCACCTCTCCGATACCTGAGCGAGGCCCAGAGGAGAAAACCTCCAAGTCATGCGCAATGCGAGCCGCTCCCAAGACCAAAGCCTTCACAGCATCCATCATGATGAAGTCGCGGTCTGTGTTACGCATCCCATCGAAGACACCACTATCGGGAATTGCTTCCCAGTGCATCTCAACTAAGTGCATCTCGAAACCAACGACCTCAGTGAGGTTTTCATAGATGTGTTCAGCGTAGCCTGGAAGCTGTCCCATACCCGTTCCTACAGCAGTTCCTCCGAGGACGCCTTCATTGTGTGCTGCGACTTCTCTTTCAAGAGCAATGCGTGTGCGTTGAATGGAAGCCTGCCAACCACCGAAGACCTGGCCCCAAGTCATAGGAACTGCGTCTTGAAATCCTGTGCGCCCCAAGCGCGTGACGTATTTAAATTCGACTGCTTTTTCTTCTAAGGCCTTTTCAAGCGTCTTTGCAGCAGAAACCAAGGGAGTAAGAAGCCTTCTAAAGACAATCACTTCAGCCGTGGGGAAAACGTCATTAGAGGACTGACACATATTCACGTGTGAATTCGGGTGAACAAGCTCATAGCCACGGTGACCGGTGAGAATTTCATTTGCGCGGTTAGCAATCACTTCGTTCACATTCATGTTGATGCCAGTTCCCTGACTACGCCAAATGACGACGGGGAATTGCCCTGCGAATTTCCCAGCAATCACTTCGTCAGCGGCCGTGCAAATTGCCTTCGCTTTCGTGGGATCTAAGGCGCCGATTTGGGCATTTGTCATTGCACAGGCTTTTTTAATCTCTGCAATGGCTCTCGTTACTTCTGGATATTCGTTATAAGTGTGATTGCTAACGGGGTAATTTCCCATGCATCGCACTGTCTGTATGCCGTAGTACGCCTCTTCGGGAACATCAAGTTCTCCCAAAGAGTCCTTTTCTCGTCTCATGCTTAAAGCCTCCAATTGTCTTTGGCCTTCACCCCTATTTTTGAGTCTTAGGCTCTTTTCTTATAGGTAGCAATATGAAACGCTTTTCGCAAGAAGGAAATTACTTTCACATCCTTGCAACTTATGTTTGCTTAAGGATTCCGAACTTAAGGACGCCCAACCGCAAAGCCCTTGCCTTCTAAAGGGAAACCCTTAGAAAATCATCACACTTGTTGAATTTATGCAAGGCATAAATAATAAATATTCAGAGCCTGCATAAAGAAATGAAAAAAGAAATTTCACGGGTATCTTTCCGACCCATGGTGAACGCTTAGCTTAGGTCCTAGACCCAAAGAAAAAAAAGCAAAACCATCATGCCTAAATAAAAAAATAACCGGAGATATTCATGTTAAGTACCATTTTGCAGGCAGTGGTCGTCTTTGGCGTCATTGCTATTGGCTCCCGATACACAGGTATCGGACTAGGAATTTGGGGTGGTATCGGGCTCTTCTTACTTGTGACCGTTTTTGGTCTTCGCCCAACGTCCGCTCCCGTGGACGTGTTGCTCATCATGATTGCTGTAGCAACAGCCGCATCCGTGATGGACGCTGCTGGTGGCGTTGACTTCATGGTCCGCATCGCTGAGAAAATCATTCGCGCAAATCCGAACCGTATCGTTTACGTTGCGCCTATCGTTACGTGGTTCTTTGCCTTCCTTGCGGGAACTGCAAATATTGCTCAGTCCTTGATGCCCGTTATCTATGAGGTTTCGCACGGTGTAGGTATCCGCCCAGAGCGCGCAATGACCGCCTCGGGTGTCGCCGCTCAGCAAGCTCTTGTTGCCTCCCCCGTTGCAGCCTGCACGGCAGCCTTGATTGGCCTATACACACAAAATGGCTATGACTATGGTCTGCAGACAATTCTTAGTATCACGATTCCTTCGACCCTTGTCGCGGTCTTAGTCGTCTCAACCGTGATGCTCCGTTACGGTAAGGACTTAAAGGATGACCTCGAATATCAAGAACGCTTAAAGGCAGGACTTATTAAGGTCACGGTAGAAAAGAAAGACCGTCCGCCACTTCCCCCGCACGCGGGAACTGCCGCTCTTATCTTCGTTCTTTGCGTTGCAGCGGTTGTTGTGACGGGAATCTTCCCCTCGCTTCGTACACCGGCTGACGGCGGTAAAGCAGTGGGTATGGGAACGTTCCTGCAGATTGGTATGTTTGTGGCAGCGGGCCTTATCCTCGTTATCTGCAAACCGAAGCTTAATAACGCCATCACGAGCCCCATTATGAGAGCTGGTATGACAGCTGTCATTTGCGTCTTCGGTGTCGCTTGGATGTCTGATACATTCATCTTCGCACACAAGACCCTTTGGATGGGTGAAATCGCCGACGTTGTGAAGGCCTATCCTTGGCTCTTTGCCTTCGTGCTTTTCTTCGGATCAATGCTACTAAATTCTCAGGCTGCGACCGTCCGAGCACTGATGCCTCTTGGCTTTGCGCTAGGCCTCCCCGCTCCTACGCTTCTTGGTCTCTATCCTGGGGTTAACGGAACGTCCTTCCTTCCCACATCTGGCGTTGTGATTTCTACGATGGCCTTTGACCAGTCTGGTACAACGCACATTGGTAAGTACGTGATTAATCACTCCTTCCTCGTTCCCTGCGTGACAGCGACGACAACTTGCGTCATCGTTGCCTTCTTCTTGCAGAGTGTTGTCTTCTAATTTGGGAGTAACGAATATGTCTATCGAAAATAACCGCGGTCGTATTAGAAAGCCGATTGCCCCTGAAGTTGTTAAGTACATCAGTGACCCTGTGGCAAAGTCTGACTACGAGACATCCTACTTTACCTATCTTACGGTAAATCGTGCGCACGTCTTGATGCTTGAAAAGCAGGGAATTATCTCGCGCGATGTTTGCCAAAAGATCCTTAAGGCAACCCGCGAAATTGAAGCAAACCCCATTGCGCCTGACTTCACGAAAGACAGCGGCATTGAAGACCTCTACACGACGCTTGAACGCCGCTTAATCAAGATGGTGGGATTAGACGTTGGTGGACAACAGCACACCGCACGTTCCCGCAATGACTTAGGCGCAACAGTCCTTCGCATGGATACGCGTGAGTACTATCTCAAAATCTGCGAATTCTTTAACGCCTTCCGTGCCACGGCAATCGCGGTGGCAAGAAAGAATCTAGATGCAGTCTTTTCTGGCTACACCCATATGCAACCCTCAGAACCTGTGACCTTTGGTCACTACCTCTCTGCGGTTCTAACGGGTTTAGAGCGTGACTTCCACCGCTATGCGGCCTGCTGGGACTCCTTGAACATCTGCCCCTTAGGTGGGTGCTCGATGGGTTCAACCTCATTTCCGATTGATCGCGAGATGACATCGAAGCTCTTAGGCTTTAACCGTCCGATGCCAAATTCCATCGATACAACGGGTTCTCGCGACTACGCCCTAGAAATCGTAGCCACCCTTGCGATGGCAGCGAATACCCTTTCTCGTATGGCATTTGACCTCTACATTTGGTCTACGCCACAGTTTGGGTTTATTGAGGTGGATGACTCCGTAGCTGTCTGCTCTTCAATCATGCCGCAAAAGAAGAATGCCTTCACCCTTGAACACATCAAAGCGAAGGCAGGCCACATGCACGGCTACACGATGGCAATGTTCTCCTGCATGAAGAACATCATCTACTCACACAGTAAAGACACAAGCGTCGAAGCGACAAAGCACCTCCGGATGGCAATGCAAGAGATGGAATCTGACTTTGTCTTAGCAGAACTCACACTTCGCACCTTAACGGTTAAGCGTGAAGCAATGTTAAAAGACGCACGGAAAAACTTCTGCACCGTTACGGAACTCGCCAATTACCTCGTTCGCTACGACGGTATCTCCTTTAGAAAGGCCCACGAAACCGTTGCTACGATGGTCGGAAACCTCTGCGACCGGGGCCTTACGGGACTTGATATCAACAAGGCAGCAATCAATGAAGTCTTGAGAAAAGAATTCAACATGGAAACGAAGCTTACGGAAGAACTCATCCAAGAAGCTCTCGATCCAAAGCGCATCGCTGAGGCAAAGAAGTGCTTAGGTGGCACCGCGAAAGCGGAAGTTACGCGCCAACTTGATGCTCTTGAAGCGCAACTTACGGCTGACGTTGAACTTACACGGAGTCGTGCCGCGGCGCTTGCTGCTGCTAAGGCAACACTTGATAGCGCAACAGACGCGATGATTGCTCTTTAAAACATAAAAACCTTTCCTCGGGAATTCGGCTAGATACCATCTCTCCCCAATTTCTTCTAGCCGAATTTCCCTCTTTTTTTCTGACTTTTTTCTTTGGGCACACTATGCAAGAGACAACCTACCAGCCCATTACAGGCAAAACCCTCGCGAAGTTTCCAGACATCGTTGCCGCAGCTCTTCTCATCAAGAAGGCAGAAAGCCGCGCAAACGCTGAATTTGGCTTTATCACTGAGGATACGGCTAAAAAGATTGAAGCCGCTATTGAAAAGGGAGAAAAAGCCCTTCCCGCAGAACTCACAGCGCTTGAAATGTGGGGCAATGACCTCTCCCCCCTACTCTTTGCAACAAACGCATGGATTGCAAAGGAAGCCTCTGTCGATATTGAAGAACTTACCCGATTTGATTCCGTTGCGGCTTTCACAGAAACCGTAGAAAGCCTCGTTATCACAGAAAGATTAAAGAGCGCCATTGAGGGTAACGACAAGTTATTTTCTGCGTTGCTCGCAAAGGGAGAGGAATTTAAAAACGATCTTCGCCTTACGCGTAGCCACATGCAAGAAGCGGCTCCCGGCACCTGGGGAGAGGTTTTCGTGGGACTTGCAGATTCGATTTCACATGCGATTAAAAGAATTGAAGCGAATAGTGATGCCTTCAAGGTGCTTCTTTCTGGGAGCGTCATCTCAGGGAACTTAAAAGCCCCTCACGAATATGCCGATCGCTTCGTAAGCGAAATTTCCACTCTCGCACATGAATCCTATGGAAGACCTACCGGACTTTCTGTAGAAAGCACGACAAGTTACCTCATGGGAAGCTCCCGCATGATGGAACTTGCGGCCGATTTGCGAATTCTCTCTATGGTCTATCAGAGATTTGTCCACGGCTTCTTTATCTATGGCTCAGGTCCCAGGGCGGGTATCGCAGAGATTACGCTACCTACGATTGCCCCAGGGTCAACGATCATGCCGGGGAAGATCAACCCCAGTATGGCAATGCTTCTTGAACAGGCCTGCCAGCACTTGGAGGCCGTAGATCAGATGGCAACCTACTCTTATAACGAATACGACTTCGATGAGAGTTCGCAATCGGCAGGTGCCTTCCTTATGGTCGCTGAAGCCCTGGAACTTCTTGGAAAGGCGGCATCCCTTTTCGTAGATAAATGTCTTACGGGCTTTAAGGTTCAAAAGGAAAATAATCTTAACCACCTAGAAAATGCCCTTTCTAATGCGAAAGTGATTGGGCTTCTTAAGGGAAAAGCGGCAGAAGATAAAGTCCTTACCCTTATGGAAGAAAAGAACCTCACAGTAAAAGAAGCGGCAGAAGAATCTGGCCTTATGACCCACGAAGAAGTGAAAGCCCTTTTTGACTACGAACTTCTCGCAAATGACGGGATCACACTTCAGACCCTTAAATACTATTTGGCAAAATCAAACTAGGGAGACGAAAGATGCGTATTGAAAAAGACGGTATGGGTGAACTTAGGCTCCCGGATGAAACCTACTACGGGTGCGGTGCAGAAAGGCACCGGGTAGCCTTTGATGTGGGGCCATTTCTCTTAGATGACTATCCAATTTATATTAAGGCTGTTGCGCTTCTTAAGATTGCCTGCGCGAGAGCAAATGCGGAGATTGGCGCATTGGATAAAGAAAAAGCGAAAGCGATTGAAGCCGCCGCCTGGGAAGTAGCCGAGGGGAAATTTGCGGGGAATTTCCCAGTGAATATTTTCCGCGGCTCTGGCACGCCTCTTAACGCCAATGTAAACGAAGTTATCGCACGGCGTGCAAATGAAATTCTCACAGGGGATAAGACCCGCGGGGGCGTACACCAGAATACGCACGTGAATATGGCGCAATCGAGTAACGATGTGATTCCTTCCGCCAAAGACATTGTGATCTACTGGGAACTTGAGAAGATTATCGATTCTGCGGATAAATTAGCCACCGCCTTAGAAGAAAAATCACAGGCCTTCTCTGATGTTCTGCGCTTAGGACGCACGGGGCTACAGGACGCCGTTCCTGAAACCCTAGGGCAGGTTCTCGGAGGCTACGCAAATGGCATCAGGAGAATGCAGCGGCGCCTTACGGAAGAAAAGAAACGCTGGAACCACTCTTGCCTTGGAGGTACTGCTGTAGGAACGGGTATCGGCTGTATGCCTGGATTCAGACGGGTGATTCATAAGCACTTATCTGACGTCCTTGGGCGCCCGATGGTCTCTGAAGAAAACCTCTTTGATGGCATGATGGCCTTAGATGGTGTCATTCTTGCCCATGCACACATTGTTGCCCTCTCGACGGAAGTTTGGAAACTAGCGCGTGACCTAAGGATTCTTGCCTCGGGGAAACGCTCAGGGTTCCGCGAGATTAATTTCCCCGCAAGGAAGGCAGCGGAACCTGACTACACCGAGGTTCTCATCTCTGTTACGAACCGCGTTTCTGCGAATAACTCAGCTGTGTTGATGGGCGTTCAAGCGGGCTGGCTTGACCTTGGAGCGTCCTCTGGGATGCCCATCCGCGCAATCATTACAAGCGCGGATATGTTAAGCGCTGCGATGAATCTTTTCACAGATAAGATCGTAACGCGTATTACTGCCAATAAAGAACATTGCGCAGCAATTGCCAACTGCTCGACTTCAATCTCCACGGTGATTTCTACGATTTTCGGCTACGACATCGGAACCAAGGTGGCGCACTACGCCTTGGAGAAGAACATCACCTGTAAAGAAGCGGCCTTGGAGCTAAAGATCCTTCCAGAAGAAGCAATCGAGGATCTCTTCTCCCTATCGACTCTCGTAAGTTACGAGGAGATGGAAAAGCTCTTTAAGAAGTATGAAGCCTATCGTAAGGTTTAAAGAGAGTTAGGCCAACTTCAAAAAATCAAACCAATACCAGTAACGCCTCTAGCCTTAATTCCCCCTTTCTTTAAGGCTAGAGGCGGGTATTTCCTACCCCTTCGTCTCCCAAAAGAGTCGCTTTTCCGTGTAGCCTTCGGTTTTGTTTTTAGGAAAAACCAGCAAAGGCTACTTACAAGGGAACCCCAAGCGATGACCTCCACTGAAAAAACTCTATTCTGCGAAAGTCTTGCAATGTTTATGGCCTTTGGTAGGCACCAAAGCCTTGCGAAGGCAGCTAAGGAATTCGGCGTCTCTCACTCTTCTGCCTCCCGAAAGATCCGTCACCTTGAAGAAATCCTTGAAGCAGACCTTATTGTGAAGGGAAAGAGACCCTACGCAATGACTCCTGAGGCCAGGCGGTTTTACGCCACGATGCAAGGGGTATCCCGCGAGATTGATGAGGCTCTCGATGATCTACGCGGAAAGCGCGACGCCGTAAAGGCGCTTCGCATCGGCTTTATCGAGAGCTTCACACAGGCGGCAGCTTCCATCATTTCTGAGAGCACAGAAGAGTTCACCTCGGTTTTAAACGTCACGGGAACCACAGACCGCTTAACGCAACTTTTTATCGATGGGGAAATCGAGGTTTTAGCCACAAGTGAATTACCGAGGGATATCGCAAAGTTGCAGTTCACGACATTTTTACGGGAACCGACTCTAGCGGTCTTTCCTCGTGAAGTCGCAAAGAACCTCCCTAGAACCCCCACGTGGAAAAACCTCTCTTTCTGCGGCATCCCTTACATCCTCTCCTATAAACATAGCCGCTCGGGGAAAGCTCTTATGAGTTTTCTTACGACAAATGGGATTACCTTTCACAGCCGAATTGAAGTCGATAACATCGGAACAAAACTTGAACTCATTGAGAGGGGGCGCGGTTGGAGCCTTATCCCACTTACTTCGCTTTTTCAAAATAGAGGTCTCATAGCGGGGCCCATGGGAGAAAAACTCTCCTTTATCTCTTCTCCTAACCCAGCCTTTAATCGACGCCTCTATCTTGCGGCTGGCACTGCGTTTAATCACGCAACCTTTGAGAAACTTGCACAGACAATCGCAGACTACTCCGAGCGTGAGATTCTCCCTTGGGCAAAAGTGCAATTTCCAGAAGCCGCAAAGAGATTAGAGATCTTTCACCCAAAGGAAGGCTCCGAGAGAGAAGATTCCCTTGGTTGAAATCCTGCGACTGCGCTAACGAAACCAACGCAACAAAAAAGCACGCCTACCTAAAGAGCGTGAGAGTTTCTGTGCGATTAAGTGCCGTTGTGTTTAGGAATTCAGGTATTCGAAAACGCTTCTTGCGTGCGTCTCAAAGACTGAGTCTAATTCGTCAAAGTCAACGAATTCGTCAGGCGCTCCCATAAAGCCCCCTTCGCAGCCGCAACTAAAGGCAGGGATACCCCACCGCCTTACGTGCTTTGCGTCTGTTCCACCAAGACGAATTGTTGCGGTAGTTGGCGCCTTAAAAGCCTTCTCTGCATTGCTAACAAGAATTTTTAAAAGCGGATGATTGGGATCCGAATAAAGTGCTTCGCAAACCATCATCGTCTCATAGGTGATTCCAGGTTGTTCACGGCAAAGCGTATCGAGAATCTCCTTAATTTCGCCGCTCTTAACTCCCACGGGAAAGCGAGAATCGATTACAACCTCTGCGTACCCTGGAACGAGGTTCGGAGCTGTGCCCGCTCGGAAAATTCCGATATTACTTGTGACCTTTAAGAGGGTTTCAGTTTCTCCAGCTCCCACGATAGATTCTGAAAGGGGACCCGCAGTCTTTATTGCATGAAGAACATCCTCCGGGCAATCGATAGCAACATCGCTAACTCGGGCTTTGTAGGTAACAATCGCGTCGATAAGCATATCGATGGCGTTCTTGGTTTTATGCATATGGGCGCCGTGCCCTGGAATGCCGTGGGCCATCAATTTAAAGCGGTAACGCCCCTTTTCTCCAAAGCGCACGATGCGTGTCGTTCCAACATCGGCGATAAGACAGGCATCAGCCTTTGAAGCTTCAGGAACAGTGCGAAGAAGAAACTCTGTTCCGTGCTTCCCACCACACTCCTCTCCTCCTACGAGCGTAAGGATGAGTTTCCCGCTCCATTCGCTACGGTGCTCTGCCATGAGGATAAAGGTCTCAATAAGAGAGGCGCACCCTCCTTTCATATCCGAGACGCCAACGCCAAAAATCCTTCTATTGATAACGTCGCCCGCGAAGGGAGCGTGTTTCCATTTCTCAGGCGTCACGACTTCAAAGGTATCAAGGTGACCATTAAGGAGAAGCGTAT
This sequence comes from uncultured Sutterella sp., assembly GCA_964530715.1. Classification (GTDB taxonomy): domain Bacteria; phylum Pseudomonadota; class Gammaproteobacteria; order Burkholderiales; family Burkholderiaceae_F; genus Duodenibacillus. The sequence continues at coordinate 11,274 of CAZHBC010000026.1, forward strand.
GCCCCTTCCCTTCTTTTGTCCCTTCAACCGTTGCAACAAGGTTTTGGATGGGTTCTACTTCTGAGAGAACCTTAACGGTGACTCCATCGATCCCAGTAAGAGAATTCGCTACGTACTTGACGATATCCTTTGTGTCGGAAGGGGGAGTGACAGATGGGATTTTCGCGAGCTCCGCGAGACGAGCTTCAACCCGACTAAAACGCTCGCAAATCGCGTCAAAAAACATAGCGAATTCTCCAATGCGGGATTTAGGGAAGAAGGGACTTTAAGAAAACGCAGCGGAGATTCCTAGTTATTTGCAACCGAGTTCTCAAAAATTTGCAAG
>CAZHBC010000027.1:0-11131 GCA_964530715.1 uncultured Sutterella sp.
GCAGGAGAAGTCATTTTGCGAGCGAGAGTTTCTGAAGTTCCTCTTTGTAGGCGGCAAGAGCCTCGGGATGCAATTCCAGTGCACGAACAAGAACACCCTGTAAGAAACTAATGGCAATGCCATAGTTTGTCATTGGAACGCCCTGTTCTTTTGCCGCATAAAGTCTTGAGAGCATGTGGCGCCGTGTAACGACGCACCCTCCGCACTGAATAATGATTTTGTAGTTGCGAAGATCCTCAGGGAAGTCCTTTCCAACAACGACATCTGTGTCGAGAGCTCCCCCCACTTTTTCAGAAAGCCAGCGAGGAATCTTTTTTCTACCAATGTCATCGGGTTGTGGGTGATGTGAGCAGGTTTCGCAAATCATCACTTTGTCCGAAGGCCTCAGGAAATTGAGTGCTGCGGCTCCCCGAGCGAGGTCAATCAGATTGGACTTCATCACGGACATTTCGATAGAGAAAGTCGTCACGGGAATGGGGCTCGGAACAACCTCAACGACCTTGCGAACAACCTGACTATCTGTAATAACAAAGGCAGGAGGCTCTTTTTCATTTGCAAGAGCTTCAGCAAGGCGGTCTTCTCTTACGACCAAACACTTTGCATCCGCGTCAAGAATGCTACGAATCGCTAGTACTTGCGGAAGGATAAGACGCCCCTTGGGTGCTCCAGTGTCAATGGGAGTGACGAGGATGACAGTGTCGCCTGGGTGAACGAGACCAGAGAGAAAGTTCGGCGTCTCATCTTTGTGGCTTGAGAGAACGTCAACCATCTGAGAGCGCAAGGCTTCAATGCCCTCGCTAGTCTTAGCGGAAATTTCCGAGAAAGGAACGCCCGTAGAAGAAAATTCTTCCCGTACTTTTTCACTAACAGGGTCTTCATCGGTTTTGTTGCAGACAAGAAGAGTGGGAATGTTTCTCTCTTTTGCCAGGCGAAGGAGGTCCTTTTCATCCTCTCCAAAAGTGGATGCAGTCGTGACGATGAGTGCAAGGTCGACCCAAGAGAAAATGGATTTGGAACGCGCAACGCGCTTCTGTCCGAGTTCTCCTACGTCATCAAGACCAGCGGTATCGATAAAGACAACGGGGCCAAGGGGCGCGAATTCTGCGGCCTTTTCTACGGCGTCTGTTGTCGTTCCTGCAACATCGCTTACGATGGAAATGGCCTGATGCGTAAGCGCATTCATTAAAGAAGATTTCCCCGCGTTTCTTTTTCCAAAAAGACCAATGTGCAAACGAAGCCCCTTTGGGGTTTCTGCGCGAGAAACGATTCTTACAACGGAGTTAGACATGTTTAAGCATCCTCCCCTTACTACGAGAGGCGCCAAACTACATATCAGCTTCTTTTAGTGGCTTACGCAGTTCGGCGCGAACGTTATCCATTCCGGAATAAAAGGCCTTCATCATGACAAGCCCCAAGAATTTTCCGGTTTCTGTGACAATGATTTTATCCTTATCTTCGGGGTCATCCTTAATGGCGCCAACGCACTTAAGGGCGAGCATCTCTTTGAAGAGCGCTATGTCGAGATTAACCGAGTAGACGTCACGGAAATACTTACGAGATAAGCGCCCTGAGAAGACGCCCAACATTAAGCGATACTGCAAGACGGCGTGTTTATCAAAAAGCCGTTCACGCTCGACGCCAGTCTTTCCTGCGGCGATACGCTCGCCGTAGCGACGAAGACTAAAGGTGTTGACGTAAAGATTGTTATTAAGGAAACTAAAGGCTCCAGAACCTACACCGAGATACTCATCGTTATCGACAACGTATTCGTCAATTCCCTCGTCGTGCGTGCGACCAAAGGTCCAACTTGTTAACTGACGATAGCGAGCCCCTAAGGTATTCATGATGACGCGGTACTGATCTGCCAATTCGTCACCCTTAGCGGCGATGGTGCCTTTAACGCTCTTCTTTGTTTGACTTGTCACCATGAGCGGGTAGGTCGTAATTTGACGCGGATTTAACTGCATGAGTAAATCCATGTCGCGCTTAAGCATTTCAAGACTTTGTCCGCGGAAACCAAAAATCATATCGATATTGGTTGTCGGGAAAAGTTCAAGAGCTGCGGCAAGGCGATCGTAAATTAAGGCGCCAGAACCGAATTTATCGTAGCGTTCCGTGAGCTTAAGAATGGAATCATCAAAGCTCTGTACGCCGATACTCATTCTGTCGACAAGACCTTTGAGCCGTTTAAAAGAAGGTTCGGCAATCTGTAGAGGATCTGTTTCACAGGAGACTTCTTTAATGGAAGGGAAGAGTTCTCTTGCGTGCTCTAGCGTTTTGATGAGTTCTTCTTCAATGATGGTTGTTGTGCCACCACCGACGTAAAGCCCTGTGAAGTCATAACCGAGAGCCTTCACGTAGTCCATCTCTTTTCTGAGATTCACAAAGTAAGCGCGGGCTGTGTGTTCCTTGAAAAGGAAACGATGGAATGTGCAATAGGAACAAAGGGTCTTGCAAAACGGTACATGCATATAAAGCATGTACTTATGTCCTTCAATCGGGGCAGGAGGCGTATCAAGGATGACGGGATCGCAAGTTAAGTAGCGATCCGTGTAAAAGTCCATGACGCGATCCGTTAGATGAATCGCCCAGTTAGGAAGGAGTTTCCCAATATCCTTATTTGCGCAAGCCTCGTCCATAGAATCCCTATTTGTGAATAGCGTACATCGCTTCAATTTCACCCTGGAATTTCTGGCACAAGGGTTTGCGTTTAATCTTCAATGTTGGTGTGAGAAGCCCATTTTCGACTGTCCAAGGCTCAAACGAAACAACAACATTGCGTGGCAAAGCGTAGTGTGGAAATCCAGCGGCAGCAATTTTGGCACGACGCATGATAGCCGCCCGCACGACAGGTTGCTTATAAGCTTCAGGATCGTGAGGGTCAATATTGTATTGTTTGGCAAAGGTTTCCCACTCTTTCTCATCTACAACAGTCAAGAAAGTGATGTAGGGTCTGTCTTCTCCGATGACACAAGTTTGTGTGAAAAGAGGATCTGCTTCTAGGGCATTTTCAAGGTCAACAGGAGGAACTTTTTCACCAGTGCTTGTGACGATGATTTCTTTAATTCTGCCACGAATACGTAGCTGCCCATATTCGTCTACTTCTCCAACGTCGCCCGTGCAGAGCCAGCCATCGCGAATGACCTGAGCGGTTTCTTCTGGGCGATGCCAATATCCCTTCATGACGCAGGGGGACTTAATCTGAATTTCTTTCGTTTTCGGATCAAGCCGCAAATTCACTTCAGGAAGTGGAACGCCAACCGTACGAGGATCGTTAAGAGTTTTTGTGTTAACAGATATCACGGGAGAGCACTCCGTCATGCCGTAGCCCTGAACGATGTGTAGCCCTAGGCCACAGAAGAGCTTTGCCACGGGGGCGCTTAACGCAGCTCCCCCGGCGATAGCAAGCGAGAGCCTGCCACCGAAAGCGCCAAGCACCTTAGGTGCAACGACTTTGCGAAGAGCGGGACCGACGAACCTATCAAAAGGCGAAAGCCAAGAGAAAGGAACAGGCATCTTGTTGTCGCGGCAGTGGTTTCTCCAACCCGCATTTACACAGGCGTTAAAGAGAACGCGCGTGAGGAAAGGTGCCTTACGCATAGCCTCCATAACCTTTGAGTAAACACGCTCATAGATGCGAGGCACAGAAATCAACATGTGTGGGCGAACAATCTTGAAGTCCTCGGTGAGTAAGCCAATCGAGCGAGTAAATGTCACTGTGAGTGCGAGACCCAAAGGAAGGTAATACCCTGTTGTGCGTTCAAAGGTGTGAGAGAGCGGCAAGAAAGAAAGCAAGTGGAAATCTGGACGCAACACGTCTGAGGCAATTGTTGTCGCAGAATCGATGATGTTAGAGACAATGTTTGCGTGAGTGAGCATGACACCCTTAGGATTTCCTGTCGTGCCAGATGTATAGACGATGGCGGCTAAATCTTCAGGAGTGGGACCTTCGGGAAGGTCACTATCGGAAATGCCCTCGGCTCGACTAAGCCAATCGGAAAGGCCTAAAACGGGAATTGTTCCTTCGGGGCGATTTTCTGGTGTGTCTTCTTCTGTAAGAACAATAAGTTTTAAGTCTGGAAGAGAAATCCCTGTACGCTCGATAGATTCCCAGCGTTCGAGTTTGCTTGTGAAAAAGCACGAAGCGCCGCTGTCACTTAGTAGGAAGGCAGAAGAGCGGGGCGTATCGATGGCATGCATCGGAACTGGAGTCAAAGCATTTGCAAGAGTCGCTTGATCGATTAAGACAGCGTTAATCGAGTTCCCTAGCAAGATACCGATGCGAGAGCCACGCTCAAGGTGCGACGCTGCAAGGGCCTTTTGCCACAAACGTGTGGTTTCGTTTAGCCAACGATAGGAATAGTCTTTCCAAACCTTTTCAGTGCGATCGAATTGTTGGAAAGCAGTTTTCTCGGGAACCTGAGATGCCCGAAAAGGAACAAAGTCCGATAAGACGTGGCAGTTTTGCTTAAGTTCGGAGAGTAAACCAGCACAGGAAAGAGAGTTTTCCATAAAAACCTTCGAAGGAGAAACTACATCGGCAACATCATGAGACGATGTAAGTTTACAGGGGTCAAACAACATAAACCGAGGCGGCAGTGTACAGCGAAACGAAGCGAATGGAATCAGGAAAAAAGATGAAAAAAGACTGACAAACGGACGATAAACTACAGAAATTCGTCTCAGGGAAGAGTTGCAGGCCGGTTTTCTTTTGGAGAGATTTCTCCGAGAATTTCTGTAAGTTGTTTCTGTTCGGGCTTCCCAAACATGTATTGCGCTGTGTTTGCCGCAACGTGTTTAACGTAGCCTCGAGTCTCTGTAAAGGGAATCGTTTCGGCAAAAATTGCGCCATCAACAGGCCTCACTAGACGTGATTGCCAAAGCTGTGCGCGACTTGGTCCCGCGTTATATGCGGCGCAGCTTAAGGGGATGGAGCCCTCGAAATTATCGCTAACAAGTTTGAGGTACTGGGCGCCGATAAGAAGGTTCGTATCAAGTTTCGTAAGTTCACCCTCGCGGTAGTTATTGAGGGCAATCTTTTTAGCAACCCAGCGGGCGGTTCGAGGCATTACTTGCATGAGGCCAAGGGCACCGACAGAACTTTTTGCTCTAGCGATAAAACGCGATTCTTGTCGGATGAGCCCAAAGAGCCAATCCTCAGAAAGACCAGCAACGCGTGCCGCATCAGTAACAGCCTTTTCGTGAGCACGCGGGTAACTTTGAGAACGAACGAGAAGGCCCGTGCTCGCCGATGTGTTAATCGCTCGGTGCGTCAATCCCATTTGTAAGGCGTATTCGGCAAGTTCGAGGCGCTCTCTTGCCTTCATATTGCGCATAGCCCAAGACCATTCACGATTTCCTTCGTAGAACAAATCCAAATCGTAAAAACGCATTGCACGTTGCAAATGAGGATTCGCGTCGAAAGTAGCTTTCTTCTCCGCAGTAAGCGGAGGCGTAAGGGAAGTCATTCCTGCTTCATAGGGTAACTTCAATGCATCTCTAGCAAGTAGCCCGTAGAAAGAGGTGTCGTTTGAAATCTTTTGATAAAGCTTTTTAGCGGCTGTCTTTTTTCCGGTACTCGCAAGGGCGCGAGCTTTCCAATAGACCCAAGTTGGTTGATTTGCGATGGAACTAGGAAGCCTTTGGATGCTTTGAAGAACCTTTTGCCAATTGAGCATTCGAAGGTTGGCTCTCACTTGCCAAGTGAGAACCGCTTCGCGGTTGACAAGGGTAGCGTTTGTTGCAAGAGAGGAGCCTGCTTGCTGGTAGTAATTCGGAGCTTTTGGATTGTGATTTAAGGCACTTTGGTAAGCGATGTATCCCCACATAATCGCGCGAGTTGCACTATCAAGCCGCTTTATCGCAGCTTGCGCAATGCGTGCTGCTCCATCGGTATCTTTCCTGGCAAGAGTTATTGCGGCGATAGCCAAAACACGCGCTGGCGTGCGGGAAAGTTTTTTTGCATTGTTCTTATACCAGCGCTGTGGTTGTTGTATGACGTTCTTCACTAGGGAAGCTTTCACAGGAAGGTTTTTCGCTTCGGGAGAATCCAAGAGCTCTTTCGCTAAAGAGCGTTGGTTCTTCTGCAAAAGAACTAATAGGTAATTCCAAGTCCACTTCGGAGACGCGGCAAGCGTTTCCGTGGCAAGAAGACCATAGGCCTTGTTTTGTGTGGCGCGTGCAAGAACAAGTTCTTTTTTCGCAGCTGCAAGGGTTTCTTTTGTGTGTTTGGCGCGTAAATTCATGAGAATCCGAAGACAATGCAAATCGGCCTCGGATTTTTGCCAAGAAAGTTGCTTCCAACGCTTTTCAAAGCTCTGAGTGTCACCTGAGTATGCCGCAATCCTTGCTAATTCTCCTTGCGCACGTTCGCCCAAATAGTCTTCTTTGTGCCTAGAGGCAAATCGGCTCATCTCTTCTATGGCAACAGAGTCTTTGGTGTTGCTTTGTAGTTTTAATAGAAGGCGCCAAAAATCAACATAACTAGCAAGGGGGTGCCCTCGGGTTTGCTCTCTTAGCTCATCAAGAGCTTCAGGGTGATTTTTCCTAAAGGCAGTCCTTGCAGATAAGAAAGCACTATCTGCAATAAGCGCTTCTCGGGAGTCTTTACCAAGAAGGCGCGAAGGAACAGGCTCTTGAATGGCTTCTTCGGTTTCAACAGTGCTCGCTGTATCATCTGCGGCAAACGAGCGTGAGCTAATCTCCTCCCTATCAAGAGTTCCATATTGCTCGAGAGCTTCGATTCTCGCCGGCGTCTCCTCGAGAGCCCGAGCGTAGCTCGCAGTGCTAAGTAGCGCACAAGCAGAGAGGCATGCGATAGAGAATCGAAAAATTCGACAGAAAATGGGAGAATGCGACAACACGCGTAAAACCCTGATAACGATGTATACACGGCTATGATAACAGCGTCCACGAAAACTGATTTGCGAAAACTCTATTTGCTCCGCCGAGAACGCGTTGCTCGCAACCATCCAGAATTTGAAAAAGCTTTAAACGATGGCATCTTTTCCTGGCTTTCCGAGCAAAAGGCAAAAACAGTTGGTTTCTATTGGCCGTTTCGTGCTGAACCGAAAATCTCTCCTGCCATCGAGCGGTGGTTAGCGGCCGATTCCGAAAGAAAAGCCGCACTTCCTGTTGTTGAGGATAAAGAAAAGGCCTTGATGCACTATGCCGCTTGGAGAGGCGATTCTGCGATGCATATCGGAGCTTACGGGATTGCAATCCCGAAAGAAGACGTACGAATTGTTCCAGAGATTATTTTTCTTCCCTGTGTGGCTTTCAATGCTGCGGGTGTGAGACTCGGTTCTGGAGCAGGGTTCTTCGATCGTTACTTAGCCGCTAGACGTAAGGGCGATATACCCGTAGTTGCAGTAGCGGTTTCTTTTGAAATTTTGTGCTGTGATGAACTTCAAGGGCAAGCCCATGATGAGCCTTTTGAGTGGCTTGCGACAGAGGCTGGCGTTAGAAGAATTAAATGAAAGGCAGAATTGGTAAGTTATGCAAGAAACCCTAAAAGAAAATGCTAGTCTTGTAAGAAAAAAGAAGGCGATATTCTTTGTTGGCATGATGGCTAGCGGGAAGAGTACCGTGGGTCGAGAACTCGCTCGAAAAATTGGATGGGATTTTTTCGATATAGATAGCGTCATTGTCAAAGAGAAAGGCATGAGCATCACGGAAATCTTTGAGCGAGAAGGAGAAGCCGCGTTTCGTTTCTATGAGACACAGACAATGGCGCAGTACACGCAGCGCGAGAGAGTTGTTCTTGCGATGGGAGGTGGCGCCCCTATGTTTGAAGTCAATCGAACACTCCTCGCAAGAGGCTTTGTTGTTCAGTTAGCAGTCGGTGTTTCAGACGTGCTAGAGCGAACAAAAAACGATACGACGCGCCCCCTGCTGCAGTGTGAAGATCCTACGGCTAGAGTTCGCTCGATGTTAATCGATAGAGCGCCCGTTTATGACGCCGTAAGCGACATGAAGATACATGTCTCAAGAAAGACACCTCAGCAGATTGCAGCGCTTGTTTTGGAAGATAAACGGGTACAAGAGATGCTTAGTGCATTAGAGAAAGAAGCGGAGTAGCACATGATTAAGTATCAGGTTGAACTTGGAAGTCGTTCTTATCCGATTTTTATTGGTGAAGATGCCTTAGAGCCTTTTGCAGAGAGCTTTTCCAAATTGAATCCGACAAAGATTCTTTTTGTAACCAATGAAACGGTTGCTCCTCTTTATCTTGAGAAGATTGAGAAGAGTCTTGGTGAATATATGCCACAGGTTCCGAAGGGAACGTGTGTGCTTGCTGACGGTGAGAAATATAAGAACTGGGAAACAATTGAAATCATCCTCAAAGCCCTTCAGGAAATCCGAGCGGATCGCTCAACAGTTATTGTGGCGCTTGGTGGAGGTGTCGTTGGAGATATGGCGGGATTCGCTGCAGGCATCTGGATGCGAGGGATTCGCTTTGTGCAGATTCCGACAACGCTTCTCGCGCAAGTGGATAGTTCAGTCGGAGGAAAAACGGGCGTTAACTTACCTTACGGGAAAAACTTAATTGGTGTTTTCCATCAGCCCAAGGCCGTTCTCATTGATCCTCGTGTACTAAAGACACTTCCAGATAGAGAAATCACTGCGGGTCTCGGAGAGATTATTAAGTATGGAATTCTCGGGGATGCTGAGTTTTTCGCGAGACTAGAGAAGGACATTTCAAAGCTTCGAGCACAAGATGCAACCGCGCTTGAAGAGGTGATTGCACACTGCTGTGAGATGAAAGCGAAGATTGTGCGAGAAGATGAAAAGGAAGCAGGCGTTCGTGCTTTGCTTAATCTAGGACACACATTCGGTCATGCGATTGAAAAGGTGGCAGGCTACGGCGTGTGGCTTCATGGAGAGGCCGTTGGTGCTGGGCTTGTGATGGCCGCGGCCCTTTCTCGCGACTTGGGGATGCTCACAGAAAAAGAAGTAGAGCGCATTCGTGCGCTTGTTGCCGCCGCGGGGCTTCCTGTTTCTGTTAGAGGCATCTCCTCTGATGCTGCTCTCAGTGCTATGCACGGAGATAAAAAGGCGAAAGGAAATGCCTTGAGGTTCGTTCTCATTGACGGTATTGGTAAAAGCGTGACGGAGGTTGTCTCTGAAGAGAAAGTCCTCCGTGTTATGCACGAATTTGGATGGTAGTCCCTATAGAACTCACCACTATCCTCGCAACAACGCTTTACCGATTGTAGAGAGCCCCTTTGTTGTCGCTTTTGCAAAACACTTAGGGGTAGACAAAATCTTTCCTTTAGTGCGGAAGGCCTTTCCGTCACGCAACACATTAAAGGAAAGCGTGTCACCAGGTTTAAGCCCGTGAAGAATCTGCGACAGGGGCTTGCCACTGGCTTCTTTCCCAATGCCTAGGAGGATGTCTCCTGGTGCAATACCCAGAGATTCTGCAGTTTCTCGAGAAAAGACGCGGCTAACAAGAAAGCCTTTCTTTGCTTCTTTTCCATTAATACCTAATAAGCGTCGCTCTGCACTAAAGCGAACAGGTTCTAGAGAAATACCGAACAAACGAAGGGAGGCTTCGTAGTCTGCGGGATGTGTTGTGTTGATAAGTGTGTCAACAAGAGAGGAAAGGTTGATCCCTGTCGCAGACTTTAGAGTGGATAAGAAACTCTTGTAAGTAACGCCTTTGTAAGTTTTCTCGGAAAGAAAATCTTTCCAAAGTGCACGGATAACGTCATCCAAAGATTTAACTTCTGTCTTTTCGCGAATCGTTGCGTCAAGAACTAAGGCAGCAAGAGAGCCTTGGCTGTAGTAGGAAATCTGTGTATTAAGCCTGTTTGCCGTGGGTTTGTAATATTTAATCCACGCATCAAAGCTAGCGTCGGAAAGAGTCTCAATGGTTCGCCCAGAGTTTCCTAGAACCTGCTTAAAGACATCACTTAAGCTGTCAAGGAATTCATCACGATTAATGCGTTTAGAGCGAGCAAGAAAGAGAAGCTCGTAGTAATTCGTAAATCCCTCGAAAAGCCAAAGCAATCGGCTAGGAGTAGCTTCAGAGAAATCCACTGAAATGAATTCGCGAGGCTTAATGCGCTTTACAAACCACAGGTGAAAGTACTCGTGCGCAAAGAGCCCCAATAGACGAATGTAGTCTTTCCTAGCAACAGAGCGAGACGCTCTAGGAAAGCATTTCTCCGGAGCACACAGAGCGCAACTTGCCGTGTGTTCTAAACCGCCGAAAGCACTCTCAGTGACATTCATTAAGAAGGTGTAATTCTTCAGAGGAGAGGCCGAGGAAACAGGCGAAAAGAAATCAATCTCTTTTGCGCAAATTTTCTTTAAGTCTGTAAGTAGCTTTGCACTGTCAAAGTCTTTTGGTGCATTGCTAATAGCTAGTGTGTGAGAGATACCTCGTGAGGAAAACTTTGCGACAAAGAAATCCCCAAGTTCCACGGGGCAATCAATAAGACTGTCATAGTTAGGCGCTTCATAGCGGCCGAAATGTAGTTCCTTCGTCTCTTCGCTTCTTTTTAGAGATGTCGCAACTTTCCAGTTTTGTGTTGTAGAGACGCTTCCCTTTTCTATATCCAATGTGATGGGCTCATTTTCACGACCACAAACAGCCATAAGAAGCGCACCTGGGTTGAAGAAACCGCGGAACTGATCGAGGTAAGCAGTTCGTACAGATCTATCAAAGGCCCACACTGAATATTGAATGCAGATAGAGGAGCCCGCTTTAATCGTCCCAGTTAGTTGCCACGTGCTAAGCCCTGTTTTACTAATGGGCGAGGCCTTGCCGTTTACGAAAGCGGTTTCTCCGTGAAACTGCGCGGCGAAATCGCGAATGAGGTAGGAGCCAGAAATCCAGCAAGGAAGACGAAGCTGCACGGGAGCTGTTCTCTTTGTTGTAAAAGAGAGCGTGACGGAAAATAAATGTGCATTGGGATTTGCCAAGTGGATTTCATATGTGAGCATGGTTTTTCCTTCATCCTCTTCGTGGGTGACTGTTCGCAGAATAATCTTTTTTGCCATATTTAGTGGTTAGGGGGTCGAAGCGATACAAAAGATGGGATTTCGATGCAAAGTCTTTATGTTGGGTATTGACAACGCCAAAAACATTGACAATAATTCGCCCCCTCGCTGCAAAGAGAGC